>NZ_JBIWPA010000027.1:99523-113592 GCF_044768035.1 Kitasatospora sp. NPDC101176 | reverse complement strand
GTCATGGCCAGCACGACGGTGTCGATCTCCCCCGCCGCGACCATGGCGCGCAGCTCGTCGAGGGTGAGCCGGGGACGGCTGCTCATCGGGTCTCCGTAAGGTGTCGGTACGGGGGTGGACCGCCCCGGGCCGGGGCGGTCCACCCCCGGGGAAGCGGGGGGAGCGGCGGAGCGGTGCGGGTCAGGAGCGGAAGGGCTCGGCCGCCGGCTGCACGCCGGTGTAGGAGGCGTTGCGCGGGTGGTCGCGCTTGAGGAACCACCGGCGGGCCGAGAGCAGCCACCAGAGGGTCGCGAAGCCCACGACGACCGCGACGGCGACCGGCGCGTAGTTGAAGTTCTTCGCGGTGACCGGGCTGACCTGCGGCAGCATGAACAGCACGGTGATCACCGCCACCCAGACCACCGCGACGATCCCGATCGGCCGGCTCCAGCGGCCCAGGTGCCACGGCCCGCGCTGGAAGCGGTCGCCCTGACGGACCCGCAGGAAGGTCGGGATGATGTAGGCGATGTAGAGGCCGATGGTGGCGATCGAGGTGACCGCGGCGTAGGCGGTGGTATTGATGAGGTCCGGCAGGCCGAGGGCGAGGGCGCCCGCGACGGCCAGCCACACGGCGTTGGTGGGCGTGCGGGTCTTCGGGTTGATGGTGTGCCACACCCGGCTGAAGGGCAGCGCGCCGTCGCGCGAGAAGGCGTAGATCATGCGGGAGTTGGCGGTGACCGAGGCCATGCCGCAGAAGAACTGGGCGCCGATGACGATCAGCAGCAGGAGCTTGGCGCCGCCGATGCCGATCGCGTCGATGAAGACCTGCGCGGGCGGCACGCCGGTGGCGGTGCCGACGGTGGAGTCCCAGTCCTGGATGGCGAAGGTGAGGCCGACGATCAGGATGAAGCCGGCGACCCAGGACAGGGCGATCGAGCGCACGATGCCGCGGGGCCCGGCCACGGCCGCGTTGTTGGTCTCCTCGGTCATGTGCGCCGAGGCGTCGTACCCGGTGAAGGTGTACTGGGCGACGAGCAGGCTCAGCAGACCGACGTAGAAGCCGCTCTGGAAGCCGGTGCCGTTGGCGAAGTGCCCGAAGACGAAGCTCGCGGACTGGTGCTTGGCGGGGACGATGGCCAGCACGCCGACGATCACGGCCACGCCGACGACGTGCCACCAGACGCTGACGCTGTTGAGGAACGCCACCGCCCGGACGCCGAAGGTGTTCAGGGCCCCGTGCAGCAGCAGGATGCCGGCGAAGAGGATCATGGTGTGCTGCGGGGTGCTCTCGTAGCCCCACTGCAGGTCGGCGTAGGCGTTGAGGAAGGTCGCCGCGCCGAAGTCGACGCCCGCGGTGACGGCGACCTGGCCGAGCACGTTGAACCAGCCGGTGAACCAGGCCCAGGCGGCGGCCGAACGGGCCGGGGCCATCTCCTTCGCCCAGAAGTAGAGGCCGGCGGACGTCGGGTAGGAGGAGCAGACCTCGGCCATGGTGAGCCCGACGAGCAGCGTCATCGCGCCGACCAGCACCCAGCCCCAGGTCAGCATGGCGGGGCCGCCGGTGGTCAGGCCGAAGCCGTAGAGGGTCAGGCAGCCGGACAGCACCGAGATGATGGTGAAGGAGACGGCGAAGTTGGAGAAGCCGGACATCCGGCGGGCCAGGACCTGGGTGTAGCCGAGTTGGGCGAGTCGTTCCTCGTCGGAGAGGCCGTCGGGTTCCAGGGGCATGACAAGGATCCTTCCAGGGGGGAGGTGCGCGGAGGGGAAGCGGGCAGGGAGGGACTGTCGGGCCCGGGACGCTGGTCCGGGGCGGGCACCGCGGGGCGGGTGCGGAGAGGACGGGCCTGGGTACCGGGTAAGGAGTGGACGGGCTGGGCTCGGGCCGGACGGCGGACCGGCCGGGGCTCAGGACCGCCGGCGCCACCGCGAGGTCTTGGTCGAGGCGTACGCCCGCTCCCGGTGCTTGACGAAGAGGGCCCGGGCGTCGCCGCAGTACGACCACGGCAGACGCGTGGCGTACGGGCCGATCTCCTCGAACACGTCCAGCGCCTCCTCGTGGCGCCCCGCGAAACACAGCGCGTGCGCCAGGTAGTTGGCGTCGTCCGCGAAGTTGGCGTGCGGTTGCGGGGCGCGGTAGTGCCACCACCGCTCCAGCACCCGGTCGATGTCCGGGCAGTCCAGCCAGGGGTGGACGGTCGGCCCGAACCGGCGCGGGTCCTGGGCCGTCCGGTGCCGGTGGTACTCGGCCTGGGCGACCAGCAACAGGACCGGTGTCGGGGTGCCGCGCGGAGCCTGGTGCACCTGCTCGTGGGCCCAGTTGAACATGGCGGTGGTGGAGCCCTGGGCGCGGGGCATCAGGTAGGCCAGTAACTCGTGGTAGCCCTCGCGGTTGTAGGGGTCGCGGTCGCGGACCTCCTCCCACAGCCCGGCCATCGCGGGCCAGTCCGGGGCGAGGGTGCGCACCAGCGCCATCATCACCAGCCAGGGCGAGGGGTCCTCGGGCGCGGCGGCGGCCGCCTCCTGGCAGGTGCGCCAGGCCGCCTCCCTGGACGCCTGGTCCGAGTCGGTGCCGGCCAGGATCACCCGCAGCGACCGGACGTGGGCCAGCGCCGCCAGCGCATCGGGGTTGCCGGGCTCGGCCGCCATCCAGGTCTCGACCCAGCGCAGCCGCACGCCCTGCCGGGCCAGCACCTGCAGCCGGAAGACACGGCGGTCCCAGTCGCTGCCGGTGGCCGCGATCAAGTCGCGCGGACCGTCCCAGCGGCCCATCGCGGCGTCCTCGCACACGGCGCGCAGCGCCCGGTCGTCCCGGGCCGGGTGGTCGTCCAGCGAGGATGCGTCGCGTCCCGGTCCCCTAGCCATGGAGGACCCCTGACGGAGCTGGTGCGGGTGCCACGGATGCTCTTTTCCTTCGACGGTCGCCGACTGCCCCGGCGGCGGTGCCGGGCCTGCGGTTTCCGTTGGGTGTGTCCATGCGGGCGAATACGAAGCGTCAACCGTTCGTCGCGCTGCGCGGAAGTAGAAAATCAGAAACGGACAGGCCGCAGGTAGGGCTCACTGGGGGTCCACTCGACGGGAGACGGGCACACTCGTGCCCGTCGTCGGTCCAAGTTCGGGCAAACGTGCCCCCCGGCGGGTGGCGGCGGCCCTACAGTTCCGGTCCATGACCAGTCGCCGCACCGGAACGTCCACCCTGGAGAGGCGGCCCAACTGGCAACTCGCCGACCTCCTCGACCAGGCGGGCCTGTCCAACAAGCAGTTCGCGCGGTCGGTCCGGGAGACCGCGGTCCGGCACGGGCACGACGCCAAGTGCACCCACACCAGCGTCCAGCGCTGGCTCGACGGGCGGAGCAGCCGCGCCGTACCGCCCGAACTGATCGCCGAGACGCTCTCGTTGGCCCTCGGACGGCTCGTCAGCACCACCGACATCGGCATGCCGACCAACCGCCACCGCGACCTGCTCGCGACGATGACGGAGTTCATCGACGAGCCGGCCGACCTGGTGGCCGCCGCCCGACGGCTCTGGAGCAGCGACCTCGACCAGCACAGCGCCATCCGGGTCGAGATCCCGGCCGGCGCGCTCAGCGGCCCCGCCCTGCACTGGCTGCTCGCCCCCGCCCCGCCGCCTCCCCCGGGCCGCGGCGCCGGCCCGCTGGTCACCGCGGCCGACGTCACCCGGGTGCACACCACCTGCCGGACCTTCGACCAGATCGCCGGGCGGCACGGCGGTGCGGCGGCCCGGCTGCCGGCGGTGCAGTACCTGCACACCGGCCTCAGCCCGCTGCTGACGGGGCGCTACCCCGGGCCGGTCGGGCGGCTGCTGTTCGGCGCCACCGCCGAGGCCTGCCTCGGCATCGGCCGCTACGCCTTCGACGAGGGCCTCTACGGTCTGGCCCGCCGCTACCAGCTCCTCGCCCTGTTCATGGCGCACCACGCCGACGACCGACTGGTCGGCGCCCACGCGCTGGCCGCCCTGGCCGACCAGTCCCTCACGGTCGGCGACCACCCGCCGACGATGGACCTCGTCCGGGCCGCCCTGACCGCCACGGTCGGCCACGACCCTTATGCCCGGGCCGCGTTGCACGCCAGCGAGGCCCGGGCGTACGCGGCCCGCCGCGACCCGGCGGCCACCGCGCGCGCACTGGCCGAGGTCCGCAGGTGCCTCGGGCGCGCCGCCCAGCCGGCCCCCGAACCGCACGGCCCCGACCGCACCGGCGGCTTCGGCCCCGCCGACCTCGCCGACTGCGAACTCCGCTGCCGGCTCGCCCTCGGCGACCACCGGGCGGCCCGCGACTGCGCCCGGCTGGCCATCGCCGCCCGGGACCCGGGCCGCGTCGTCGACCAGGCGATCGGCTACGGCCTGCTCGCCCTCGCCGAGGCCGGCAGCGGGCGCCCCGACGAGGCCTGCCAGGCCGCGGAGCAGGCGCTGCGGCACGCCGACGGGGTCCAGTCCGCCCAGGTGGCCGGTGTCCTCGACCACCTCGCCGACCGGCTGGACCGGCTCGACCGGACCGACCGCCTGGACCGGCCGGACCAGGGGTCCGCACCCACCCGGGCGGGCGCCGTGGCCCAGCGGATCCGCGCGGCGCTGCGCTCCGGCCAGTACGCCGGGTCCGCCCGCCGGCCGTGAGGCGGGGCCCGCGGCCGGGCCGCACGACCGCGCCGGCGGCCGTGTGACCGGGGCGCGGACGCAGGACCCCGGATCGTGGTCTCCCGTCGGGCGGTGACGGCCGGGCCCGTAGGATCGGAGCCCGCCGCAGGGAGCCCAAGTCCCGTGCGGGCGGCGGGGAGTGGATGGGGGGCGTATGAAGGATCGTGACATCCGGTGGAGCGTGGTGCGCGGCGGGGCCGTCGCGCTGGCCGCCTGGTGGCTGTGGATGCCGCTCGTCGCGCTGCTGACCTGGCTGGTCAAGCACTTCGCGTTCGGCGGGTTCGGGCAGCAGGACCAGAGCTACGTCCTGCTGCTGGAAAGGGAGTTCTTCCCGCACGGCTCCGTGCTCGACGCGGCGCCGCTGTTCTGGTTCTGGCTCGCGGTGGGCCTGTGCGGCACCGTCGTCGCGGTCGGCTACGTCGCCTCCGAGTCCGGTGCGGGCTTCGGCGGCTGGCGGGTACGCCTGACGATGGCGGCGGTGGTGCTGGCCCTGGTCGGCTCGCTGGTGCGGGCGGGCACCGGGCTCTGGGACGACGACAAGGACGAGGGCCGCTTCTACGCGGCGGCGACGGTCCTCGACATCCCGGCGGGCGGGGCGGGCACGCCCCGCTCGGTGCTGCCGGTGACCGAGCACACCCGGGCCGGCGACGGCGACCGCTGCGACCTGGTGGGCACCGCGGACGTGCCCGCCTGCGTGAAGACCGCGCCGATGCCGGACTTCGACTTCGAGGCGCGCACCGCCTCCTACGCGGCGGCGACCAAGGCGCTCACCGACAGTGCCGGCCTGACCTCCGGGATCCACCTGCTGGGGCACAGCCTGCACTACCTGCCCGACGCCTCGAAGGGCGGCGGCGTGTGGACGGCCGTCCTGGACGGCTCCGGCGAGCAGCCGATGGAGGGCGTCGCCGTCTGGGACGGCCGCTCGAACGCGGTCGCGACCTGTGCGTTCCGCGGTGACCACGCGTTCGGCCGGGCCTTCGACGGCACCGGCGCCGTGAGCCTGCGCAACCTGCTCGCCGAGCGCTTCCCGGACCTCGTCTACAGCGACCAGGACATCTGGGGCTACTGCGACGGCGCCGACCCGCGGACGGCCCGGCCGGTGGTGGTGATCTCGGTGGCGCGGCAGACCGGCTGGAAGCAGCGCACGGTGCTGGCCCCGGCCGGGGTCCTGGTGCTGCGCGGCTCCGCGGACGGCCGCCCGGCCGTCACCTACCGGGCGGAGGTGGCACCGGGCGACCTCCCCGGTGCCGTCTACCCGGCCTCCGTGGTGCGGTCGCAGATCCACGAGGTGCAGTGGCTCGGCGGGCGCGGCGCCAAGGACGACCGCGGCTTCGGCTACGCCCACACCTCGGCGGCGACCAACGCCGTCAACCCGGGCGAGTTCCTGCTGCGCTCCAAGGCGGACGGGCACCTGTACTACGTCACGCCGCTGGTGCCGAGGGACAGCTCCTCGCAGCTGGTGGTGGCGTTCGCCGTCCTCCAGGCGGACCGCGCAGGCGGCGGCCTCAACGACCTGCACGTGTACGTCCGGGGCGACGACAGCCCGGCGGTCAACCTGGACGTGCTGGCCAGCCGGATGGTGACGTACATGGCGCAGCAGACCTCGATCACCATCAGCGCCGGGCAGGGCGGCGCGCTGCAGGAGATCGTCCCGTTCGGCCGGGACATGTGGCGGGGCTTCGTGGACTTCAACGGGCAGACCCAGGACTACATCGACCTGTCCGGCGACGCCACCGTGACGCCCAACCTGGTGTCGCTGGGCGGCAGCATCACCCCGCCGGGCGGCCAGCCGGCGCCGGCGCCGACTCCCACCGGGCCCGCCCCGACCGGCCCGCCCGCCACCGCACCGCCGACCGCACCGGCGGGCGGGTGCGGGGGTGACCCGGGGCAGATGACGACCGGGCAGCTCGCGGCCTGCGTGGCGGACCTCTCCAGGGCCCTCCAGGGGCGCGTTCAGGAGCCGGCGCCGGCGCACTCCTGAAGCGGTCACGACGCCACCGGCGCACCGCCCCGCGCAGGGAGCGGGCCGTGCCGGTGGCGTCGCCGCGTTCCGGGCCGCTCCGCCCCGAGCCCTCGCGTTCGCGTGCCGTCGTGCGCTCGTGCCTTCGCGTGCCCCGCCGACCCTTGCTCATCGCATCCGCAAGGCTACTTTCCGTGACGCCATCGCACCTGCGAGGGCGGCCGACCTGGTGAATCGTCCAGTCCCGCCGGACGGGGCTGGTGTCCGAGCCCACTCGTCCGCACCCCGGGGCGTTGCTTCAATCACCGTACTGAACGGTCGAGGACGGTGGTTGGACGTGGACCTGAACACGGTGGTGGACCCGCGCGGCGCGCGGCGTCGCGGGGCCGGACGGCCGGGGAGCGCCCGGCCGGGGGAGCGGGGCCGTACGGACCTCCGCCGGGAGCGGGCCGGGGAGGCCGGGCGATGAGCTTCCGCATCCGCGTCAACGGCGAGGAGTTCGACGCCGAGCCGAGAGCCGGCCAGTGCCTGCGGACCTATCTGCGCGAGCGCGGCTGGTTCGGGGTGAAGAAGGGCTGCGACGCCGGCGACTGCGGCGCCTGCACCGTCCAGGTCGACGGCGATCCGGTGCACAGCTGCCTCTACCCGGCGCTGCGCGCCGAGGGCCGCGCCGTCACCACGGTCGAGGGGCTGGCCAGGGACGGCGAACTCCACCCGATGCAGCAGCGCTTCCTGGACGCCCAGGGCTTCCAGTGCGGGTTCTGCACGGCCGGGATGCTGATGACCACCTCCGCCGCCGGCTTCGACGAGGACAAGCGGGCCGACCTGCCGAGGGCGCTGAAGGGCAACCTGTGCCGCTGCACCGGCTACCGGGCCATCGAGGACGCGATCCGCGGCGTCCGGCACACCGAGTCGCCGTACGCCGGCCAGGCCGTGGGCCGCAGCCTCGGCGCCCCCGCCGGGCCGCAGGTGGTCACCGGCACCGCCCGCTACACCTTCGACCTGGACGTCGAGGGTCTGCTGCACATGAAGCTGCTGCGCTCCCCGCACCCGCACGCCCGGATCGTCTCGATCGACACCGCGGCCGCCCTTCGGGTGCCCGGGGTGGTCGCGGTGTTCACCCACGAGGACGCCCCCGACAAGCTCTACTCCTCGGCCCGGCACGAGCACCCCACCGAGGACCCGGACGACACCCGGGTCCTGGACGACGTGGTGCGCTTCGTCGGTCAGCGGGTCGCCGCGGTGGTCGCCGAGAGCGAGGGCGCCGCGGAGGAGGGGTGCCGGCGGATCGCCGTCGAGTACGAGGTCCTCCCGTACGTGCTCGACCCGGAGGAGGCGATGGCGCCGGGCGCCCCGGTGATCCACCCCAAGGGCCCGGAGTCGCGGATCGCCCGCGCCGAGAACAACGTCTGCGGAGAGGCGCACGGCGAAACGGGCGACGTCGCCCGGGGCTTCGCCGAGGCGGACCTCGTCTACGAGGAGACCTTCCGCACCCAGCGGGTGCAGCACGCCAGCCTGGAGACCCACGGCTGCGTCGTGTACTTCGAGGAGACGGAGGGCGCGGGCGAGGAACGGATCGTGGTGCGGTCCTCCACCCAGGTGCCGTTCCTCACCCGGCGGGCCCTGTGCGACCTGTACGACCTGCCGATGGAGAAGGTCCGGGTGGTCGCCGGGCGGGTCGGCGGCGGCTTCGGCGGCAAGCAGGAGATGCTCACCGAGGACATCGCGGTGCTCGCCGCGATGCGGCTGCACCGGCCGGTGAAGCTGGAGTTCACCCGCGCCGAGCAGTTCTACGGTGCCACCACCCGGCACCCGTTCCGGATCACCGTCAAGCTCGGAGCCAGGGCGGACGGCACGCTCACCGCCATCCAGTTCCGGGTGGTCTCCAACACCGGCGCCTACGGCAACCACGGGCCCGCGGTGATGTTCCACAGCGTCGGCGAGTCGATGGGCGTCTACCGGGCGCCGCACAAGAAGGTCGACGCGTACTCCGTCTACACCAACGGCGTGCCCGCCGGGGCGTTCCGCGGCTACGGGCTCGGCCAGGTCACCTTCGCCGTCGAGTCGGCGATGGACGAGCTGGCCCGGCGCCTGGGCGTCGACCCGCTCGTGCTGCGCGAGCGGAACGTCATCGGCCCCGGTGAGCACATGGAGGGCCCGCTCGGCGAGGAGGAGGACCTCCACATCGCCAGCTACGGCCTGGACCAGTGCCTCGGGGTCGTGCGGACCGCCCTCGCGGACGACACCAGCGCCGAACTGGCGCCCGAGGGCTGGCTGGTGGGTCAGGGCTTCGCCATGGCGGCGATCGCCTGCGGGCCGCCCGGCGGGCACATCGCCGACGCCACGGTGAAGCTGCTGGAGGACGGCACGTACGACATCGCCGTGGGCACCGCCGAGTTCGGCAACGGCACCACCACCGTCCACCAGCAGATCACCGCCGGGGCGCTGGGCACCACGGCGGACCGGATCGCGATCCGGCAGTCCGACACCGACGTCGTCCGGCACGACACCGGGGCCTTCGGCTCGGCCGGCACCGTCGTCGCCGGCAAGGCGGTGATGAAGGCCGCCAACGCGCTCGCCGAACTCCTCCTCAGCTTCACCGCCGAGTACGCCCGCACCCCGCGCAGCCTGCTGCGGCTCACCGCCGACGCCGTCGAGTGCGACGGGCGCACGGTGCCCCTCAAGGAGGTCTTCGAGGCCGCCCGCGGCCGGGGCGTCGAGCTCGCCGCCGACGGGCACTTCGGCGGCTCGCCGCGCTCGATCGCCTTCAACTCCCAGTGGTTCCGGATCGCCGTCGACCCGGACACCGGCGAGATCCGCATCCTGCGCAGCGTCCACGGCGCGGACGCCGGGAAGGTGATGAACCCGCTGCAGTGCCGCGGCCAGGTCGAGGGCGGCGTCGCCCAGGCGCTCGGCGCGACCCTCTTCGAACAGGTGCTGGTCGACGACCGCGGCGAGGTCACCACGGCCGCCTTCCGCCGCTACCGGCTGCCCGCGTACGCGGACGTGCCCCGCACCGAGGTGCACTTCTCGGACACCTCCGACGCCATCGGCCCGCTCGGTGCCAAGTCGATGTCGGAGAGCCCGTTCAACCCGGTGCCGCCGGCCTTCGCCAACGCGCTGCGGGACGCCACGGGCATCCGCTTCACCGAGGCGCCGTTCCTGCGCGACAAGGTGTGGCAGGCGCTCGACGAACACCGCAGGAGCGCGGGCCCGGGCGGGACGTCCGGACCGGGCCTGCCCGGCCGGCCGGCCGGGAGGGCCTGATCGGGGCGGGAGGGGCCTGATCCGGACAAGCGAAATGTCGCCTTCCTGGAGTCGGAACGTGTCGAACCCGTGTGCCCCCGCCACCCGGTGGCGCGCCGGCCCAGTCCTCCCCGGCCGGGGCCGGCCGGGTGGTGCGGCTTCCCGGCTGGCCCGGCGCTGGTGTCGAGGGTGAGGAAGTGACCGGTGGTGCAGGAGAGTTGAAACGCGCGGCGGATTTCGTGCGCCCCTCCGGCGCGGTCTCCGCCGCGCGCTCCCGTGAGCACGCGTCAAAGTTCAAGTTCTGCTGCGAACTTGTCCGGGTCCCCTTTAAGCTCCCGTTAACAATGGCGGCTTTTCGCCACTCACGAACTCCCTCACGAGGTCGGGCGGAAGGCCCAGGCTGGACGATGAGAGCAGGGATGACAGAGACAAGTGAGCGGACATCCGGGATCGCGCGCGGCCCGGACCGGCGACGGGCGGGAGCTCCCGGCGGCCGCACGGTGGGCGGCGCCGTGGTGGCGGTCGCCGGGATCGGCGCCTGCCTGTTGGCGGCGGCCCCGTCGGCCTCGCCGCGGGCGGTCGACGAGGGGGCGGTGACGGTCCGCGTCGTGCGGGCCGTGGACACCAGCGGAGTGTGGACACCGGCCCTGGAGCCGGGCATCGCGGGCGTGCGGGTGACGCTCACCGACGACGCCGGTGCCGGCGTCGAGGGTGTCACCGCGGCCGACGGGACGGTGACGCTGGCACCGGCCGGGACGAAGCTCTCCGGTGGCAGGTACCGGGTGCAGGTGGTGAATCCGAAGCCGGGCGTGCTGTTCCCGGCCTTCGCCTCGCGGCAGGGGCTGGACGGTGCGCCGAACCGGCTCAGCAGCAACGAGGAGTTCGTGGACCTCACCGGCGGCAGGAAGGTGGCGTACACCACCGGACTGTGGAACCCGGGCGACTACTGCCAGAAGAACGCCCCCCTGGTGACGACCTGTCAGGCCGCGGCCAGGGAGGGCGGCGAGCAGCGCACGCTGGTGTCGTTCCCCTACAGCGCGCGCGGCCAGGACGGCGTGGACGTCAACGTGACGGACCTCGCCACCGTCGCGGACACCGGCACGCTGTTCGGCATCGCCTGGAACAAGGCGGACCGGCGGGTGTTCTCGGCGGCGACGGCGAAGCGCACCACGCCCTACGGCCCCGGCGGAGCCGGCGGCATCTATGTCACGGACCCGGTGCAGAAGCGCACCACGCTGTTCACGACCGTCCCCGACGCCGGGTCGACCGGGCACGGCACGGGCACCGACGACGCGTTCCTGGGGGTGCCCGGCAAGGAGAGCCTGGGCGGCATCAAGATCACCGACGACGGCCGGAACCTCTTCGTCGTCAACCTCAACGACCGCAGCCTGTACCGCTACGACGCCACCGGGGCGACCGCGGCCGCGCCCGACGCCGTCCACCGGATCCCGGACCCGGGCTGCCCGGCGGCCGGGGACTGGCGGCCCTTCGGCCTGGGCCTCCAGGACGGCACCGGCTACCTGGGCGGCGTCTGCTCGGGCGAGTCCACCGGGAAGACCTCGGACCTGCGTGCCGTGGTCCTGCCGTTCGACCCCGCCACCGGGGTGTTCGGCAAGGCGGTGCTGGACCAGCCGCTGGACTACCCGCGGCAGTCCACCGTCGGCGGCGGGCCGTGCGACGGAGCGGGCTGGTTCCCCTGGACGGACACCTACCCGACCGAGCAGAACGGCCGCCCCTGCGGCAACTCCACCATCGCCAAGCCCGAACCGGAGCTGGGCGAGATCGCCTTCGAGACCGACGGCTCGATGCTGCTGGCCTTCCGCGACCGCTTCGGCGACCGCGCACCGGCCGGCCCCACGCCGGGCTCCGCCGCCGTCGTCATGTCGGGCGGTGACCTCGACAAGGCCTGCCCGGCGAACGGCGGGTACGTGATGGACACCAACAACGGGTGCGGGCTCGCCCCCCGCGGCACCCGCTTCTTCGACACCAGCTGGGGCGGCCACCGCAACACGGCGTTCGCCGGCATGGCCCTGTCCAGGGTCGAGAGCACCATCGCGGTCTCCGCCTTCGACCCCAACCACACCGCCCTCGGCTACGGCACCTCCTTCCTCCGGCGCACCGGCGAGCAGGACCCGAAGTTCGGCCTGCGGCTCAACCCGGCCGGGGCGGTCGCCCCGTTCGGCAAGGGCGCCTCGATGGGCGACCTCGAGGTGCTCTGCGACCAGGCGCCGCTGCAGATCGGCAACCGGGTCTGGTACGACCCCGAGCGCAAGGGCACCCAGGGCCCCGGCCAGAAGCCCGTGCCCGGCGCGACCGTCAACCTGTACGACGAGGCCGGAAAGCTCGTCGCCACCACGAGGACGACCGAGCGCGGCGAGTACTACTTCGACGGCTCCAACGTGCCGGGAGACCTCAAACCGCGGACCAAGTACACCATCCGGCTCGACAATCCGGCCGACTACGCCAAGGGCGGCCCGCTGTACCAGTGGGTGCCGACCGACCACGACGTCGGCGACAACCGCTTCGTCGACTCCAAGGGCGTCGTCCCCGCCGGGGGCAGGTTCCCCGAACGTGCCCTCACCACCGGCGGCCCGGGCCAGAACGACCACACCTTCGACTTCGGCTTCCGCCGCCAGGAGGGCGCGCTGCGCCTGGTCAAGCACGACCAGGACGGCAAGCCGCTGACGGGCGCCCGGTTCCAGCTGTGGAGGGAGAGCAACGGCACCGACGGACTGCAGAGCACCGGGGCGAAGCCCGACACCGCCGTCGGCGACCCGTGCACGACCGGGGCGGACGGCCTCTGCCAGGGCAGCGGCACGCCGGGGACGTACTACTGGCAGGAGCTGAGCCCGCCGACGGGCTACGCCGCACCGGAGAACCCGGTGGCCGGGCCGTTGGTGCTCACCCCGGACAACCTAGACGACGGGGTCTCGGTGACGGCCGTGAACCGGCTCATCCCCACCCCGACGCCGACCCCCACCCCGAGCTCGACGCCGTCACCGACATCGTCGCCGACACCGTCACCGACCGCGCCGACGACCGCGCCTCCGGCACCGTCGGCGCCCCCGGGCGGGCCGGACGCGCCGGCCCCGGCGCCGCCGCGCCCGGCCCCCGGCGGGCAGCTGCCCGGCACCGGCGCCGGGCAGGCGCTCCCGATGGCCGCGGCCGCGGCCGTGGCGCTCACCGTCCTCGGTGCGGCGCTGCTGGTGACGAGCCGCAGGCGCAGGGCCGCGCGGCAGTAGACCCGGGCCGCCGGGCACAGCGGTAGCGGTCATGGGCGGGTTCGCGGGCCACCGGTCCGCGGACCCGCCCGGCCGTGGTGACCGACCGAGGAGAGAGGGCAGACGCATGGCCCGCAGGACGAGGACCGACCGCGGTGCGCCGCGGCGGACCTTCTGGCTCAGGACCGCGGTCGCGGTCGTGGTGTGCGCCGCCGCCGTCGGCGGTGTGGCCGCCTACCGGACCGTCTCCGCCGAGCCCGGGGAGCGGGCGGTGACCGGTGACGAGGCGGCAAGGCTGGCCCTGTCCCGGCTGAACCTGTACCAGGCGAGCCCGGTGACGGTGGCCCTCACCGCCGCGGAGGGCGGCGGCGTGCAGGTCAGGGTCGAGGGGATCGTGGACTACCGCACGCACCGCGGCGCGGGCCGCTACCTGGTCACCGGGGCGAACGGGCCGCTCGACCACGGCCTGATCGTCTGGGACGCCGGCGGCCTCGGCCTCGCCCCCGCGGCCCAGGGCGCCCCCGCGCCCGACGCGGCCGCCGGGCCGCCCTGGGAACAGGCCGAGCACGTCCCCCGGACGGGCTGGTCGCCGCGCACGTACACCGCGGACCCGCTGGACGCCGGGCTCCAGCTGATGGTCCAGCTCGGCGCGGACCGGCCCGACAACCCGCTGCTGCTGGCCCAGTCCGGGGCGCGCCGGCTCGGCCGGGACCGCATCGACGGCCGGGACCACGACCGGTTCGCCGGGCCGCGCGCCCAGGGCGCCGCGCCGGACGCGGGCCGCTCGCCGCTCACCTACTGGGTGGACGGCGACGCCACGCTGCGCCGGGTGACGATGCGGATGCCCGGCCTGGGCACCCCGACGACCGTGGACTTCACCGGGCGCGACGCCGGGGCGAAGCTCCCCGAGGCGGGGGGGGGGGGCCGCGGGGGGCCCCCGCCCCCGGGGGGGGGGGCCCCCCCCCCGGGGGGGCGCCCCCCCCCCGGCGGCGCGCGGCGGGGGGGGGGGGGC
>NZ_JBIWPA010000027.1:0-99513 GCF_044768035.1 Kitasatospora sp. NPDC101176 | reverse complement strand
GGCCCCCGGGGGGGCCCCCCCCGCGGCGTGCGCACCCCGCGGGGGCCGCCGGGGGCGGGGGGGGGCGGCCCCCGCGGCCCCCCCCGGGGCCCCCCCCCCCGCCTCGGGGAGTGTCCTCAGCCCGTCTTCTGCGGCACCGCCGCCGGGTCGGCCGGGAGCGGGTAGGCGTCCGGGTCGACGGCCCCGGGCAGGTCGGTGGCCGGCCGGCCGGGCGCGGTCGGATCCGGCAGCGAGGGCTGTGCGGGCGGGGCCGGCACCTGGCTGAACGGGATGCCGGGCGGGGCCTGGACCGGCGCCGCGCGGCCCGCGGGCAGCGGCCCGCGGCCCTGGACGCCGCACCCGGCCAGCGTCTCCAGGCCGTCCGGGCTCTGCACGGCGGGCAGGTTGCCGGTGAAGCAGTTGCCCGGATCCGCCGAGGCCAGCACGAGGTCGGCGCCGTTGCCGTCCGCCCGGTTGCCCTCGACGCGGTTGCCGCTCGCCGGGTGCCCGGGCGGGTCGGTGATCACCACTCCGGCGGCGCGGTTGCCCCGGACGAGGTTGCGCAGCACCCGGTTCGCGGTGCCGCCGCCGATCCCGATCCCGATGCCGAAGCCGCCGTCCGCCTGCTCCGGGGTGTCGGCGGCGTTGTTGTCGGCGACCACGTTGCCCGCGATCACCGCGCCGTGCTGCGGGGCGAGGGCCTCCAGGTCGTTGGAGTTCACCGTGACGCCGACCCGGTTGCCGACCACGCGGTTGCCCAGCACCGACAGGCCGTCCGAGGCGTTGGTCAGCTCGATGCCGACGGCGTTGCGCTCCACGGTGTTGCCGCGCACCACCGTGTCGCAGGGCTTGCACTGGCCGACGTAGATGCCCGAGTCGGCCTGCCCGGAGGCGTAGGAGTCCTCGATCACGCCGCCGCGCGCGTCGAAGGCGTAGATGCCGTACAGGCCGTTGCCGTAGGCCGTCACCCGCGTCGCCCGGAAGCCCTGGACGACCGGGAAGCGGGCGGTGTCGAGCGGGTCGTACGCGGAGCCGCCGGCGCCGTGCTGCTGCAGCTTCTCGTCGGTGACGCCGGTGAACAGGACGCCGTTGGCCAGGTAGCCGTGGACGGTGAGGTTCTCCACCACCGATCCGGGGCCGGTCACGGTGACCCCGTTGACGAGCCGCAGCCCGCCGTCGAGGACCACGGTGGTGCGGTCCGTCCCGCGCAGCACGACCCGGGCCTTGGTGATGCGCACGCTCTCGCGGTAGACACCCGGCCCGACCAGCACCGTCTCCCCCTCCCGGGCGACGTCCACGGCCTGCTGGACGGTGCGGAAGTCCTCCGGCACCCGCAGCACGCTCCCGACCGGGTGCCGGGAGTCGGCGGAGCCCGCACCGGTCGAGGAACACCCGGTGGCCGTCAGGGCGACCGCCGCGACCAGGGCCGTCAGGAGCCGTGCCGCCGCCGCCCCGACCACCGGCGGCCGAGCGGACGGGGTGGTCAACGGGCGCTCAGGAGACGTGATTTGCATGGCAAGTGTTCTATCGTCTCCAATAGGGCGCATGCCTACCGAACCGGAAAACCCGCGGCCGTCGCCCGGGCCGGCCGCGACCGGGATCGGGCGGCGCAGGGCCCTGCTCGCCGCCGGCGCGGTCTTCGCCGCCGGGATCGGCGCCGCCGCCGGCGAACTGGCGGACGGCAGCCGGACGCCCGGCCGGGACGGTGCCACCGGCAGTGCCACCGGCGGGCCGCCCCCCGAGGCCGCGGCCCCCTTCCACGGCGCCCGGCAGGCCGGGGTGACGGCGCCCCAGCCCGTCGCCACCCGGCTGCTCGCCTTCGACCTCCCGCAGACCACCACCGCCGCCGACCGGGACACCCTGCGCGGCCTCCTGGGCGCGCTGACCCGCACCTTGGCGGCCGCGGCGACCGACACGCCGCCCGACCCGAGGCTGCAGGGCGGCACCACCACCCGGCTCACCTCCCTGGTCGGCGTCGGCCCGGCGCTCGCCACCCGGTTGGGGCTCGACGTCCCCGCCCGGCTCGCCGAGCTGCCGGAGTTTCCCGGCGACCGGCTCGACCCGGCCCGCGGCGGCGGCGACCTCCTGCTGCAGGTGAGCGCGGACGACCCCTGGACACCGGCCGTCCTCGCCGAACTCGCCACGGCCGCCGCCCGGTCCGCTGGCGCCGTACCGCGCTGGTCGCAGTCCGGATTCCTGCAGCGCACCGCCCCGGGCACCACCCCGCGCAACCTCTTCGGCTTCAAGGACGGCACCGCCAACCCGGACGACGAGGCCGCCCGGCAGTGGGTCTGGGGCCCGGCCGGGCCGCACGAGAACGGCACCGTCCTGGTCTACCGGCGGATCCGGATGGACACCGCCGCCTTCGCCGCCCTGCCGGAGGACCGCAGGCAGCTGGCGATGGGCCGGCGGGCCGGCGACGGCGCCCCGCTCACCGGCAGCGCCGAGCACGACGAGCCGGACATCTACGCCAAGAACCCGGACGGCTCCTACGTCATCCCCGCCACCGCCCACGTCCGGCTCAGCAGCCCCCGCCTCGACGGCGGTGCCCGGATGCTGCGCCGCGGCTACGGCTACGACGACGGACCGGCCGACCGCGGCCTGCTGTTCTGCGCCTTCATGCGCGACCCGGCCCAGTTCACCCGGGTCCAGAACCGGCTCGCCGCCCGCGACGCCCTGAACCCCTTCCTCGAACACACCGCCTCGGCGGTCGCCTACGTCCTCCCCGGCGCCCCGGCGGGCGGCACCCTCGGCGAGGCTCTCTGGGCCTGACGGCCTGCGTGGTCTGAGCGGTCTGAGGGGGCTGAGCGGGGGAGTGGCGGAGCGCGCGGACGCCGGCCGGGCAGGTGCCCCCGAGGGGGAACCGCCCGGCCGGCGTCGGTCGGACCGTCAGGCGCTCACCACCAGCGGCGGTTTGAGCCGCACGTCGCTGCTGCCCCGGGCGGCGTGCTGGTCGGCCCAGGAGATCAGCGCGCTGCGGCAGGCGTGGTCGAGGTGGCGCAGTTCGCTCCAGTCGAGGTCCACCGCACGGTCCGTCGGCAGCGACTCCAGCGTGTCCAGCAGCCGGGGCAGCCGCAGGAAGGTCGCGTCGCCGCCGAGGCGGACGTGCAGCGGACGGCCGTCACCGGTGTCGGTGAGGTCGATGTGCAACTGGGAGGTCTGCCAGGCGCTCTTGGCGACGGCGAGCGCCACGCCGAGCAGGACGCCCTCGAAGAGGTTGGTGACGACGATCGCGCCCGCGGTGGCCGCGAGCACCACCACCTCGCTGCGGTGCGCCCGCCACAGGGCGACGCCCTGCCGCAGGGGGATCAGCTTGCCGCCGGCGTGGATCAGGACGCCGCCGAGCACGGCGAGCGGGATCAGCCCCAGGGCGGCCGGCAGGAGCGCGGCGAACAGCAGCAGCCACACGCCGTGCAGGACGCGGGACGCCCTGGTCCTGGCCCCGGCCTGGACGTTGGCGGCGCTGCGGACGATCACGGCGGTCATCGGCAGGGCGCCGAGCAGCCCGCACAGGGTGTTGCCGATGCCCTGGGAGGTGAGCTCCTTGTCGTAGTCGGTGCGGCGCCCGTCGTGCATCTGGTCGACGGCGGCGGCGCTGAACAGGCTCTCGGCGGAGGCGATGACGGCGAACGCGAGGACGGTGCCCAGGCCCGCCGCGCTCGCGACGGCGCCCAGGCCGTCCGCGGTCGGGAGGGCGACGGCGCCGAGCAGCCCGTCCACCTCGACCCGGGGGACGTCCAGGTCGAACAGGGCCGTCGCGCCGGCGGCGAGGGCGACCGCCGCCAGCGGGGCGGGCACCGCGCGGACGGGGGCGGGCAGCTTCTTCCAGCACGTCAGCAGGGCCACCGTGGCGGCGGTCATGGCGACGGCGGTCATCGCGGCCCGGCCGGTCAGCCAGTCGCCGAGCAGCGCGGGGATCCCGGCCACCTTCGCGGTGCCGGAGCCCGGCGCCGCCCGGCCGGAGACGGCGTACAGCTGTCCGAGGATCAGGATCAGCCCGATCCCGGCGAGCATGCCGTGGACGACGGACAGGGAGATCGCGCGGAACCAGCGGCCCATGCGCAGCAGTCCCATCGTGACCTGCAGGAGTCCGGCGGCGAGGACGACGGCGCCGAGCGAGGCGAGCCCGAACTGCTGGACGGCGTCGTAGACGAGGACGGTCAGCCCGGCGGCCGGGCCGCTGACCTGCAGGCTGCTGCCGGGCAGCAGGCCGACGACCAGCCCGCCGACGATGCCGGTGATCAGGCCGCGTTCCGCGGGCACGCCGGAGGCGACGGCGACGCCGACGCACAGCGGGACGGCCACCAGGAAGACGACCAGCGAGGCGGGCAGGTCCTGGCGCCAGTGCGCGAACGCGCCGCGCAGCGGGGAGCGGCCGCGGGCCCCGGGCCCGGTGGGGCTGGTGGGGCTGTCGGTCGTGCCGGGGAGACCGGGGTGGTCGGGAGTGTTCACAGCGGCAGGAACCCCCGGTCCGATCCGGCGAGGACGGTGCCGGTGTGCACCTCGTAGTACCAGCCGTGCAGCCGCAGGGAACCCTCCGCCAGCCGGCGGGCCACGCCCGGGTAGCTGCGCAGCCGGTCGAGCTGGGCGAGGACGCTGCGCTGGACCGGGCGGGCGACGTCCGCGTCCTGGTCGTGCGCCGGGACGGGGGCGAGGTGGCTGGTGGGCGGGGCGGCGTGTTCGAGCCAGGTCCGGACGGCGGGGACGGGCGCCAGGTCCTCGGCCCGCACCAGCGCGCCGATGGACCCGCAGTGCGAGTGCCCGCAGACGATGACGTCGGGGACCCGGAGGATGTCGACGGCGTACT
This sequence comes from Kitasatospora sp. NPDC101176, assembly GCF_044768035.1. Classification (NCBI taxonomy): domain Bacteria; kingdom Bacillati; phylum Actinomycetota; class Actinomycetes; order Kitasatosporales; family Streptomycetaceae; genus Kitasatospora; species Kitasatospora sp. NPDC101176. Next base: position 94,727 of record NZ_JBIWPA010000027.1, on the reverse strand, counting down.
CGATGGTGGCGGCCTCGCCGCTGGGGGCGGCCGTGTCGTAGACGGGGACGATGTTCCCGGCGGTGCGCAGCTCGAAGAGCTGCCCGGGGCGGGATCCGGTGATCAGGGCCGGGACGACGCGGGAGTCGGAGCAGGTGATGAAGAGGGCTTCGGGCGCCTGCCCGGCGGAGAGCCGGCCGAGGTCGTGGCCGCCGGAGGCGAGCCGGTGCGGGAAGACGCGGGCGTGCGTCACGAGGGACTGCATGAGAGGTCTCCTTCTGCCCGCCCGGGTGGTGCCGGGCGGGAAGCTGCTGTCGTGGGGCAGCGGCGGGCTGACGCGCGGTCGGCCGTGGGGCCGGCGGTGCCGTGGCCCGGGCCCGTCCGGAAGGATCCGCCGGTCGGGCGTGGGGCGGTGGCCCGCCGCCCGAGGGCATGGCGGGGCCGCACGCGCCCGTGGTGGGCGCGCGCCGGATCGCGTGCGGGGTGCGGGTCAGCTCGCGGGAGCCGTCAGCAGCGGAACACCTGGAGGCGCGCGAGCGCGGCCGGTCTCGACCCGTTCGCGCCGGGCACGGGGCCCGTGGGCACCGTGACGGAGGTGGCCGCGACGCCGGTGACGGTGCCGCTCACCGCGCCGACGGCCGTACGCACGGCCGTGCCGCCGCTCGTGCGGTGGTGGGCGGTGGCCCGTGCGGTCGGTGCCTCGGTGAGGTGGTGGACCTTCCAGGCCGGGTGGCCGTCGGCGGCCGTGGACTGCGGCAGCGGCTCGGCGGCGAAGGCCTGCGAGCCGGTGCCGAGGGCGGCGAGCACGGCCGAGACGACGGCGGCCAACAGGAGGGCGAGGCGCTTGCCGCGCGAGATGCGTCGTGCCGTCACTGCGCCTCCCCTCCGTCCGCGTCGCACCGGTGGCTCCGAGCTGCCGGCTCCGAATCGTTCGCACCGAACCGCCGGCCGAACCGCCGGCCGAACATTCCGGCTCCGGAACCGGTCACCGTGCTGTCCAGCGTACCGACCGTGTGTAACCGGGACGTTAGCTCCGGGCGCCGCCGGGATGAGATTTCCCGAACTGTGCGTGAGGGTTCTGTGTACGCCAAAGCTGCTTCGATCACAGCGATGTGAGGATCTGTCAGTCCTGTGAACGCGGCGGCGGCAGCGTGCGTCGTTTGCGTGCGAGCGGCTGTCCGGGCCGCACATCTCCGCCACCGGTTCCCGCTCCTCGCCGCCCCCGCGCCCCGCGGGTGGAGACGGCCCCGGGAAAATTCGTCGGGCGTAAAGCCTTCCCCAAGTCCTCACCAATGTGGCATGTTTCGTTCAATTCCCGTGCGATCCCCCCTCACGCACGGTCCGAATCGGAGGACCCGTGTCACCCCTGATATCCCGGCGGCTCGGCCGCCCGGTCGCCGCCCTCGCCGTGCTCTCGGCGATGGCGCTCGCCACCCCCACCGCGCTCGCGACCGCCGCCCCGACGACCACGACGCCCGCTGTCCCCGCCGGCGTCACGGCGCCCGCGGCACCCGCGGCCGCTCCGGCGAGCGCGGCGGCCGGCTGGGCCGCGGGCACCCGCGCCTACCTGGTCATCAGCGCGCCCGCCGACGTCGCCGCCGCCAAGACCGCCGTCGCCGCCAAGGGCGGTACGGTCTTCGCGAGTTACGACGCGATCGGCGTCGTCGTCGCCCACTCCACCAGCGCCGGCTTCGCCGCCGCCCTGCGGACCGTCACCGGCATCCAGAAGGTGGGCGCGACCCGCACCTCCGACGTCCCGGCCGACGCCTACAACCCGGCCCTGCCGGCCAACCCCGCGCAGGCCGCCACCACGCTGGCCGAGTCCAACCGCTGGGACATGACCCAGATCAAGGCCGACCAGGCCTGGAACGTGACCACCGGATCCCCGTCCGTCAAGGTCGGCGTGCTGGACACCGGCGTGGACGACCAGCACCAGGACCTCGCGCCGAACTTCGACGCCGCCGACTCGGTCTCCTGCGCGTACGGCAAGGCCGACGCCCGCACCGGCGCCTGGCGCGACGTCGACACCCACGGCACCCACGTCGCCGGCACCATCGCGGCCGCGAAGAACGGCAAGGGCGTCATCGGCGTCGCGCCCGGCGTGAAGATCGCCTCGGTCCGGATCGCCGAGCCGACCAGCACCCTGTTCTACGCCGAGAACACCGTCTGCGGCTTCGTCTGGGCCGGCGACCACGGCTTCAAGGTGACCAACAACAGCTACTACACCGACCCGTGGCAGTTCAACTGCCCCGACGACCTCGACCAGGCCGCCATCATCGAGGGCGTCAAGCGCGCCCAGGAGTACGCCGAGGGCAAGGGCTCGCTGCAGGTCGCCGCGGCCGGCAACGCCGACTACGACCTCGCGAACAAGACCACGGACACCGAGAGCCCGAACGACTCCACCAAGGTCACCCGGACCATCACCAACGCCTGCCTCGACATCCCCACCGAACTCCCGGGCGTGGTGACCGTCGCCGCCACGGCCAGCGGCAGCGGCAAGGCCTCCTACTCCAACTACGGACGGGGCGTCATCGACGTCGCCGCGCCCGGCGGTGACGGCGCGACCGGCGTCTACTCCACCCTGCCCGGCGGCAAGTACGGGACCAAGAGCGGCACCTCCATGGCCTCCCCGCACGTCACCGGGGTCGCCGCGCTGATCGCCAGCACCGACCCGTCGCTCACCCCGGCCGACATCCGGGCCCGGCTGGCGACCCAGGCCAACGACCTGGCCTGCCCCGCCTCGGACAGCCGCTGCACCGGCACCACCGCCGACAACGGCTTCTTCGGCGAGGGTCAGGTCGACGCGCTGAAGGCGGTCGGCGGCACGACCCCGCCCACCGGCAAGTACTTCGAGAACACCGCCGACGTGGCGATCCCCGACAACACCACGGTGGAGAGCCCGATCACCGTCACCGGCGTCACCGGCAACGCGCCCGCGACGCTCAAGGTCGGCGTGGACATCAAGCACACCTACCGCGGTGACCTGGTCCTCTCCCTGGTGGCCCCGGACGGCACGGTCTACCTCCTGGAGGACTTCCCGAACAACGACAGCACCGACAACGTCGCCAAGACCTACACCGTCAACGCCGCCGCGAGCGCGGCGAACGGCACCTGGAAGCTCCGGGTGAAGGACGGCGCCTCCGGCGACACCGGCACCGTCGACTCCTGGAACCTCACCTTCTGATCCGTCGGACGGCTCCCGGGCTGCCGCGGCACGGACCTCGTGCCGCGGCAGCCCGAACACCCGTGCTCCGCCCACCCTCCGGGGCCGGCGGAGCACGGGTGTTGGCGGAGCACGGGTGTTGGCGAGCACGGTCGGCCGCGGCGTCGGCCTCGGCGGTGTGCACGCCGGGACCGGTGCGCCGGGCGCCGGTCAGGGGCTCTCGGGAGCCGTGGCGCCGGGGGTCGGTCGCGGTGCGCCGGCGGCGGGGCCCGGTGCCGGGGCGGGGGCCGGTTGCGGTGCGGTGGCGGCGGGGCCCGGTGCCGGTTCCGGCCCCGGATCCGGGGGAGCGCTGGCCGTCAGGTGGAGCATGAGCAGCTCGTTGAGCTCCTGGGTGGACCTGCTGGCGGGATCCACCCCGAGGTGGGCGGCGAGATCGCGGGTGCGGAGCCGGGCGGCGGCCTCGACGAGGGTGGCGTAGCCGTCGGCGGCGGCCCGGGTGCGGTGCCGGCCGGCGAGGGCGAGGGCGGCGGCGACGAGGGCGGCGGGCCACCACCAGACGACGAGCAGCAGGTAGAGCAGTGCCCAGGCGCTCAGCCCGGTGGCCCGGGTGAGGCCCTGTCGGGCGGCGGTGATCTCGGTGCGCACGGTGTCGGGGAGGACCAGCCACAGGTGCGGCCAGAGGACGGCCAGGTCGAGGTGCTGGTCACGCTCCAGGCGCAGGGCCGCGGCGTTGACGCGGTCGCCGCTCCAGGTCGGGCGTTCGGGCGGCTCCGGCGAGACGCGGACCATCGCCGACCGGGCGAGCCGCAGGTCCGCGTCCTCGTCCGCCGAGTCGCCGTCCGCGGTGTCGACGCTCGCGGTGCCGGGGGCCGGCCCGGGCCGGGACAACCGGGCGAGCGCGCGGGCTTCGCCGGCGTCGTTCCGCAGACCGTGCCACGCCCTGGCACGCGGTAGCCAGCGGTGGGTCCTGCGGTCGGTGGCCCGCCGCGCGAGAGCCCGCAGGGGCGCGGGCCAGGTGTGCCAGTCCGCGGCCAGGTGGATCCGCTCGGCCAGGGAACCGAGGGCCTGGGCGATCAGCCCGACGCCCGCCGCACCGCCCAGGACGGCTCCCAGCAGGACCACCTGGCCGCCGGGTGAGCCCGCCACCGGGGCCTTGGCCCACCCGGTGATCCGGGAGGCGAGCCGGTACAGGTCGAAGGGGTGGGCCTGACCGAGGGTGCGGGCAGCGAGGGCCACGGCCAGGTACAGCGCACCGGGCAGGACGAGCAGGGAGAGCCACCGCTCCGCGAGCTTCTTGCCGAGCTCCCCCAGGAGCGCGCCCACCGGCTACAGCCGCTCACGGCACAGGGCGTCCCCGCTGACCGCACACCGCGGAACGGGGACGGGCCCCTGCTGCCACCAGAAGCGCCCGCACCGCGCGGCCGGGCCGAGCGGACAGAGGTAGACGGGCTCGGCCGACCGGCCCCGGTCGGCGCCGGCGACGTGGACACCCCGGTCGCCGGTCCGCCCGTGCTCGTCGTAGGCGTACAGGCCCTGGGGGACACCGACCGCGACCAGCACGTTGTGCAGCGCGTCCACCCGATCCGCCACGTCCTCGCCCTGACGGACGGCCTCCAGCAGGTCCCGGACGAGGGCGTCGCTCCGGAGCGGACCGGCGCGCAGCCGCGCCCCGAGCTCTTGCTCCCGGGCACAGACGATGCCCAACCGCCGTGCGGTCTCCTCGGGTCGAGGCATGTGCTCTTCCACCCCCCTGGTACCGACGGCCCCACCTGTCGTCCCGGGCCGCCCTTTCGGAGGGTATCGGAGCAACTCCCCTCCGGGGAAAGGAATGTGCAACTAGCATCGCGAACCGCGAGCGATGTGGAGGCACGATGCGCGAGGCGCTGTTGGCGGCGACGTGGGCGCGGATCCAGCGGACGAAGGAGACCAGGGACCCGTCGTCGGTCCTGGGGCCGGACGCGCTGCGGGACGCCCGCCGGCTCGCCGCGGAGCACGGCCAGGGGGACACCGAAGTCCGCTACGCCCTCGGGTGGTTCTACTGGAGCCGCAGCGTGTACGGCCGGTACCTCGCCCCGCCCGGGGAACAGACGCTCGCCGACATGACGGCGGCCGTCGAGGCCTTCGCCCCGTGCTTCGCGCTCGGCGAGGACCGGCTGCCGGAGCCGCTGCTCCCGGCCCTCGCCGAGGCCGTGGCCCCGAGCGCCGTCCAGGCGCTCCGGCGCGCTCAGGCGTCCCCCGGCCGGATCGAGTGCATCTCGGCCGTGACGATGCTGCGCAGTGTCCTGGCGGCCACACCCGCCGACCGGCCGGCGCACGCCGAACGGCTCGCGCTGCTGGCCGAGGCGCTCCGGGACTGGGGTCCGGGCCCCCGCCCGCTGCTCCACACCGACCTCGCCATCGCGTGCTTCCAGGAGCTCACCTCCGCCGCGCCCGCTCACCACCCCGACCGTGTGACCTGGCTGACCCACCTGGGAGGCCTGCTGCAGGCCCGCGGTCAGGAGACCGGAGCGGAAGCGGATCTGGACGCCGCCGTCCGTGCTGCGCGGCAGGCGCTGGCCGAGGCCCGCCCCGGCCACCCAGGCGCCGTCACGGCCGTCTGGGTGCTGGGCATCGCGCTGGCCAGCAGGTTCGAGGTGACCAAGGTGGACGCCGATCTGAAGGAGGCCGTCGGGTGCCTCCGGAAGGCGGCCGACGCCACCCCGCCCGACGATCCGCAGCACGCCGCGCGGGTGTCCCACCTCGGGACGGTGCTCCGGGCCCGCTACCAGCACGCGGGCGTGCCGGCGGATCTGGAGGAGGCCGTCGAGGTCGGGCAGCGGGCGGCGGACCAGAGCCCGGCCGAGGGCCGCGACCACGCGGCCGTGATCTCCACCCTGAGCAGGGCCCTGTGGGCCAGGTACCAGCTCACGGGCGTGGCGGCGGACCTGGACCGGGCCATCGTGCTCGGGCAGCAGGCCGTGGACACCGGCGAGTCGGTCGACCGTGTGGTGATGCTGTCGAACCTCGGGGGCAGGTTCGCGGAACGGGCCGAACGGACCGGGGCGCTGACGGACACGGACGCCGCGGTCGAGTGGCTGCGGAAGGCGGTGGCCGCGGCCCCCGAGGACGACCGCGACCGTGCGGGGATGCTGTCGAACCTCGGCACCGCGCTGTTCAGGAGGTTCCAGCGGGCCGGTGCGCTCGCGGACGTGGACGAGGCGGTGACGGTCCTGCGGGAGGCCGTGGCCGCCGCGGCCGCCGCGGCGGACCGGACCGTGCGGGCGATGGTGCTCGGCAACCTCGGCGGTGCGCTGCTGACCCGCTTCCGGCGGACCGGGGTGTCGGCGGACCTGGACCGGGGGGTGCGGGCGTTGCAGGAGGCCGTCAACGCTGCCGGCGACGAGCCCGGACGCGCCGCGGCGCTCGCCAACCTCGGCAGTGCGCTGCAGACCCGCTTCGAGCGGTCCGGTGCGCGGGCGGACCTGGACGCGGCGGTGAAGGTGGCGCAGAAGGCGGTGCGGCTCGCCCCCGCCGGCGCCGGCCGCGCCATGGAGTCGTCCAACCTCGCCAACGCCCTGGTCATGCGGTCGCAGCGGGACGGTGCACCGGAGGACCTGGACGAGGCCGTCCGGATCGGACGACTCGCGGTCGAGTCCCTTCCGGCCGGCCACCCCGACCGGGCGGTCCTGCTGTCCAACCTGGGGGGCATGCTGAGCATCCGGTTCCGGCAGTCCGCGGCGCCGGAGGACCTCGAGGAGGCGACCTCCTGCCACGTGGCGGCCGTGGACGCGGCCGTCACCCCCCTGACCGGCGTCGAGGCCGGGGACCGGGCCGCCCGGCTCCTGGCGGACCGCGGTGAGTACGGGAACGCGGCGGACGTGGCCGAGGAAGCGGTGCTGCGGCTGCCCCAGGTGGCCCCGCGCCGCCTGGAACGCGGCGACCAGCAGCACGCCGTCGCACAGGTCGCCGGACTGGCGGGCCGGGCCGCCGCGCTCGCGCTCGCCGCGCCCGGCGGCACCCCGCCCGAACGCGCCCGACGCGCCCTGCGGCTGCTGGAGACGGGGCGCGCCGTCCTGCTCAGCCAGGCCCTGGAGACCCGCGGCGACCTCACCGAGCTCCGGGACCGGCACCCCGGTCTCGCGACCCGCTACGTCGAGCTGCGCGACCAGCTCGACATGCCCGCGGACACCATGACCCCCGTCCGGCTCCGCAGCGAGGCGGCCGACCAGGGGCCGTCACGGCGGGGACCGGTGCGGGACCGGCACCGCGCCGCGGGGGACTTCGCCGCCCTGCTGGCCGAGATCCGGGCCCTGGACGACTTCACCGGGTTCGCCCGGCCGCCGGCCGAGGCGGAGCTGGTCGCCGAGGCGGCCGAGGGGCCCGTCGTGGTGTTCAACATCAGCGGGTACCGCAGCGACGCCCTGCTGGTCACGACCGAAGGGATCGACAGCATCGCGTTGCCGGGTCTCACCCTCCGCGCGGTGACCGACCGGGTGAACGCCTTCCGCAACGCGCTGCACACGCTGACGGTCGGCGGGGAGGAGGCCGAGCAGCTGGCGGCGCAGCAGACCCTGGTCACCGTCCTGCAGTGGTTGTGGGACACGGCGACCGGCCCGGTGCTCGGCGCCCTCGGACTCCACGGACGCGGCGACACCGAGGAGGCCTGGCCGCGGGTGTGGTGGGTGCCCGGCGGGCTGCTGGGCCTGCTGCCCCTGCACGCCTCGGGCCATCACGACGACCCGCCGGGCACGCCGCACCGGCGCACCGTGATGGACCGGGTGGTCTCCTCCTACACCCCCACCGTCCGCGCACTGCGCCACGCCCGCGAACGCGCCCGGACCGCGGCCTCCTCGCCGGCCGCACGGAACCTGATCGTGGCGATGCCGACCACACCCGGCCTTCCGGACCACGGCCGTCTGCACTACGTCGAGGACGAAGTCGCGGTGCTGCGCGAGCGGTTGCCCGACGCGGTCCTGCTCCGGGAACCGGAGCCCGGGGACGGCCCCGCGCACCGGGAGCCCTCGGTGCCGACCCGGGCCCGCGTCCTCGACCAGCTGCCGGACTGCGCGATCGCGCACTTCTCCTGCCACGGGTCCAGTGACCCGGCGGACCCGTCCCGGAGCCTGCTGCTGCTCCACGACCACGCGGAGGCGCCGCTGACCGTCGGGCGACTCGCGTCCGTCGCGCTGGACGGAGCCCGGCTGGCCTACCTGTCGGCGTGCCGCACCGCGGCCATCGACACCTCCGAACTGCTCGACGAGGCCATCCACCTCACCTCCGCCTTCCAGCTCGCCGGGTTCCCGCACGTCATCGGCACGCTCTGGGAGATCGACGACCAGATGGCCGTCACCGTCGCCAGGCTGTTCTACGCCGGCCTCGGGGCCGATGGCGCCCGCCCGGATCCGGACCGGTCGGCCCGTGCACTCCACCGGGCGGTCCGCCGGGTGCGTGACGGCCACGGCCTGCCGGCCCCGCTCACCTTCAACGACTCCCCGTGGCTGTGGGCCGCCTACCTGCACGCGGGTGCCTGAGCGGCCGAGCGCGGCCGGGTGACTCGCCTTCAAGAAATCAACACATTCAGGCTTAAGGGCTGCTTACGGTTACAGATATTGACGTGTCCGGGTCCGGGCGGGAGTCTGACGGTGAGGCAGCGCGACCCGCGCTGCCAGGCCGTCCACACCGCCCCCCCTCGCCGTCCCCCCGGCGGCCCTGACCGTTCCTCGGCCGCCCCCACCGGCCCTGGCCGCCCCCACCCCCTCGGGAGCCCCCGTGATCACTCGCCGGAAGGTGCTCGGCGCCTCCGTCGCGGCCCTGACCGCGCCCGCCCTGTTCGCCCTCGCGCAGACCGCGAACGGCAGCACCACCCCGCAACAGCTCGACGTCGACCTGGTCAACGCCGTCCCCTCCCAGCCGGTCTACGCCCACGTCCTCGGCCTCGACCCGGCCCGGGGCAACAGCTGGGCCTTCCTGCGCTCCGACGGCAGCACGCTCTACCACCCGCCGTCCCCCTCCGCCCCGGGTGCGCCGCTCGGCGCCGACTGCGCCATCGCGCTGGGCGCACCCGGCGCCACCCCGTGCCGGATCCGGCTGCCCTACCTCTCCAGCGGACGGATCTACCTCTCCGTCGGCCGCCCCCTGACCTTCCTGATCAACCCCGGCCCCGGCATCGCGCTGCCGTCGGTGAGCAACCCCACCGACCCCAACATCGCCATCTCCTACGGATTCTGCGAGTTCACCTACGGGCCGGACCAGCTGTACGCCAACATCAGCTACGTCGACTTCGCCGCCGTCCCGATCGCGTTCGACCTGACCACCGGCGACGGGCGGCAGCGCGTGAGCGGCCTGCCCGCCGGCGGTCTGGAGTCCGTCGCGAGCGCGCTGCGCACCCAGGCCGCCCAGGACGGCGGCGACTGGGCCCGGCTGATCGTCCCCGACTCCGCCGGCCGCACCCTGCGCATCCTCAGCCCCAACACGGCGATCAGCGCCGACCCGGCACTGTTCGACGGCTACCTCGACGGCTACCTCGCCGCCGTCTGGCAGAAGTACCGGAGCACCGACCTGGTGATCGACACCCAGGCCGGCTGGGGCACCGTCACGGGCCGGGTCGCCGCCGACGGCGTCCTCACCTTCCCCGGCGTCGGCGGCTTCGCCCGGCCCTCCACGGCAGCCGTCTTCAACTGCAGTTCGGCACCGTTCACCACCGGCAACGACCTGATGGGCAACCTGAGCGCCCGGATCGCCGCCGCGCTCAACCGCACCACCCTGCTGGACGATCCGCACCAGCCGACCGGCGAGAACCCGGCCGCCTTCTACACCGCCGCCCGCACCAACCACTACGCCCGCATCCTGCACGCGACCAACCCCGACCACCTCGGCTACGCCTTCCCGTACGACGACGTCCACCCGGCCGGGGTGGACTTCGAGGGCCGGGTGCAGTCGTCGAGCCCGACCCTGCTCTCCGTCACCGTCGGAGGCGGCCAGGGCCCGGTCGACCCGGGTCCGTCCCCGCAACCCGGCGGCGGGACCAGCGCGTTCGGGACGATCCAGGCCGAGTCCTACGGCTCGCAGTCCGGCACCGCGCTGGAGACCTGCGGCGACACCGGCGGGGGCCGGGACGTCGGCTGGATCGCCGACGGCGACTGGCTCGCCTACCCGGGCGTCGACTTCGGCGGCTCCGGCGCGAGCCGCTTCCAGGCCCGGGTGGCCTCCGGCGCCGCCCCCGGCGTCAGCGGACTGGTCCAGGTCCGGCTGGACAGCCCGACCGCCGCACCGGTCGGCAGCTTCGCCGTCGCCAACACCGGCGGCTGGCAGGCGTGGCGCACGGTGCCCGCCGACATCACCCGGACCACCGGGACCCACACCGTCTACCTCACCTTCGCCAGCGGACAGGGCGCCGACTTCGTCAACCTCAACTGGTTCACGTTCAACTGACGCCCGCCGCGCGGACGACGACCCGGGCGGCCCGGCCCGTACGGCCCACGCGGCGCTCGTCCGGATTCTCCCGGCGTCGCCTGAGCCCCGCTGCTCCGCCCGGCCGTCGAGTCCCTGCTCCGCCCGGCCCGTCGAGTCCCTGATCTGCCCCGGCTCGTCGAACCCCTGATCTGCTGCACCCCCTCCGGTCCCGGCACGGGTGGAGAGCAGCCGGCGGTCCCGCGCGGTCGCGGGCCCGCCGGCTCCGTGCGTGCGGCCCGACGCCGAGCCGGGTGGCCCGGCGCGAGCGGGCGGGCGAGCGGTCCGCCGCCGCGTTGCGGTTCGGCCGTACGGGGGCAGGTCGCCCGACATCGTCGACGGGAACGGCCGGGACGAAAACGCCTCCGTTAGCGTCGTGCCGGGGGCAGATCACGGACTCGGAGTGTGCTGATGGACCGCTACCCGCCGATCGCCGACCACGGTCTGGTGGGTGACCTCCAGACCGTCGCGCTGGTCTCCGCCAAGGGCGTGATGGACTGGTTCGTCGCTCCCAGGGTCGACTCGCCGAGCATCTTCGCCGCCCTGCTGGACCACGACCGCGGCGGCCACTTCCGGATCTGCCCCACCGCCGAGGACGTCACCCACCGTCAGCTGTACTACCCGGACACCGCCGTCCTGGTCACCCGGTTCATGTCCCCCGAGGGCGTCGGCGAGCTGATCGACTGGATGCCGCCGCTCACCTCCGGCGGCGCCACCGACCGGCACACCGTGGTCCGCGGCATCCGCGTGGTGCGCGGCACCGTCACGTTCGACCTGGACTGCCGGCCGCGCTTCGACTACGGCCGCGCGCCGCACGAACTCCACCTCGACGACCGGTACGCCGCCTTTCGCGCCCCCGGCATCGCCCTCCACCTGCGCAGCACCTTCCCGCTGCACCGCAGCGGCGACGACGTGGCCGGCACCGTCACCCTCAGCGCCGGTCAGACGGCCGGTGCCGTGCTCACCGTTTGCGCCGCGGACGGCGCCGTGCCGCCCCCGACGAGCGAGGAGCAGATCACCGAGGGGCTCTGGGACGCCGTCAACTTCTGGCAGGACTGGGTCCGCACCGCCAACTACCGCGGCCGCTGGACGGACATGGTCCGCCGGTCCGCGATCACCCTGAAACTGCTCACCTACGCCCCCACCGGCGCGCCGATTGCCGCCGCCACCACGGGCCTGCCCGAGCAGGTGGGCGGCGAGCGCAACTGGGACTACCGCTTCACCTGGGTGCGGGACGCCTCGCTGTCCGTGCGCGCCCTGCTCGACCTCGGCTTCCACGAGGAGGCCGGCGCGTTCACCCGCTGGCTCGGCGACCGCCTCCACGAGCGGCTCGAACTGCCCGGCGAGCGGCTGCAGATCATGTACCGGGTCGACGGCGACCCGGAGTTGACCGAGGAGGTGCTGGAACACCTCGAGGGGTACCGCGGCTCGTACCCCGTCCGCGCGGGCAACGCCGCGATGGACCAGCTGCAGCTCGACATCTACGGCGAGGCGATGTACGCGCTGACAGAAGCGCGCGAGATCGGCATCCAGGCGGGCTACCGCGGCTGGAAGGCCACGGCCCGGATGCTCGACTGGCTCGCCGACAACTGGGACCGGCCCGACGAGGGCATCTGGGAGACCCGCGGCGGGCGCAAGGAGTTCACCTACAGCCGGGTGATGACCTGGGTCGCCTTCGACCGGGGCATCAGCCTCGCCGAGCACTTCAGCCGCCCCGCCGACATCGCGCGCTGGCGCCGGACGCGCGACGAGGTGCTGGAGCAGATCATGACGCGGGGCTGGAGCGAGCGCGAGAAGGCGCTCGTCCAGCACTACGACGGGGACGTCCTGGACGCCTCGCTGCTGGTCGTGCCCCGGGTCGGCCTGCTCGCGCCGCGGGATCCGCTCTGGCTGTCCACCCTCGACGCGATGGAGCGCAAGCTCGTCTCCGACAGCCTGGTCTACCGCTACGACCCCGCCGCCTCGCCCGACGGACTGCGGGGCTCCGAGGGCACCTTCAGCCTCTGCACCTTCCTCCACGTCGACGCGCTCGCCCGCGCCGGGCGGCTGCGGCAGGCCCGCTACGCCTTCGAGAAGATGCTCACCTACGCCAACCACGTCGGCCTGTTCGCCGAGGAGATCGGCCCCTCCGGCGAGCAGCTCGGCAACTTCCCGCAGGCCTTCACCCACCTCTCCCTGATCATGGCGGCCAACACGCTGGACAGCGCCCTGGACGCGAAGCGGGGGTCCTGAATGGCCCAGGACCCGGCGCCGGCGGCGCTCGGCGCCGCGGAGTTCCGCGCCCTGTACCGGCGGCTGCGCCGCGACCGGCCGGGCGGCGCCCTCGCCGAGCTCACCCCGGACCGGGTGGCCGCCGCGGCCCGCGAGGTGCGGTCGGGGCTGCGGGTCTCCCTGGCCGCACCCGTGGAGACTGCTCCCGGGCCGGACAACCCCGAGCCCGCCGTCCACGGGATGACCGGCGCGGTGGCCGGCCGGCTGCCCGCCGAGGGCCTGGCCTTCGCCCGCGACCGCATCGCCATGAACGTGCACGGCGACGCCGACAGCCACCTGGACGCCCTGTGCCACGTGGTGTACGACGGAACGCTGTACGGCGGCACGGACGCGGACACCCTCACCCCGCACGGGGCCGGGGCCCTCTCCGTCGACCTGGTCCGGGACGGCATCGTCGGCCGGGGCGTGCTGCTGGACGTCCCGCGGCTTCGCGGGGTGCCCTGGCTGGAACCGGGCGAGCAGGTCGGCGCCGCGGAGCTGGCCGAGGCCGAGGCCGCCCAGGGAGTCCGGGTCGGCCCGGGCGACCTGCTGTTCGTCCGGGTCGGGCACCGCCGGCGCCGGTCCGAGCTCGGCGCCCGGGACACCGCGACGGCCCGTGCGGGGCTCCACCCGGGCGCCATGGAGTTCCTCGCCGAACGGCGCGTCGCGGCCCTCGGCAGCGACGGCAACAACGACGCCGCGCCGTCCCGGACGGAGGGCGTGGACTACCCCGTGCACGTGCTCGCGGTGCACGCGATGGGCGTCCACCTGCTGGACTACCTGCAGTTCGAGGAGCTGGTGCCGCTCTGCGTGCGGGAGCGGCGCTGGTCCTTCCTGTGCGTGGTCGCGCCGCTGCGCCTACCCGGTGCCACCGGCTCCCCGGTGAACCCGGTCGCGATCCTCTGAAGGGCCCCGGCGGGCAGTGCGGGGTGCGGGGTGCGGGGTGTGCGGCGTGCCAGGGCCCTGCCCGACCCTCCCTGAGGTGCCGCCCGGCCGCGTCGGAGGTAGCTTGCAGAGGACGGGACTTGTCCTGCCAGGCGGCGGTGCGGTGGTGTCACACCCCCCGTCGCAAGGGTCACCGCGGGGGCGGGCACACGGTGCAGGGCAGGCAACGACTCCAGATCGGACACCCTCCGTGGCAGGCGATCAGCACTACGACGTCATCGTCGTCGGCACCGGAGCCGGCGGCGGCACCCTCGCCCACCGGCTGGCGCCGACCGGAAAGCGCGTCCTCCTCCTCGAACGCGGCGACTACCTGCCCCGCGAACGGGACAACTGGGACTCCACCGCGGTCTTCGTCAAGGGGAAGTACCGGGCCCCCGAGTACTGGTACGACAAGGACGACAACGCCTTCCCGCCCGAGGTCAACTACTACGTCGGCGGCAACACCAAGTTCTTCGGCGCCGCACTGTTCCGCCTGCGCCCCGAGGACTTCGGGGAACTGCGCCACCACGGCGGGACCTCCCCGGCCTGGCCGATCGACTACACGGACCTCGAGCCCTACTACGCCCGGGCCGAGCAGCTCTACCGGGTCCACGGCCGCCACGGGGAGGATCCGACCGCGGGCCCGGCGAGCTCCCCGTACCCGTTCCCGCCCGTCGAGCACGAGCCCCGCATCCAGCAGCTCAGCGACGACCTGGAGAAGCACGGCCTGCACCCGTTCCACCTGCCGATCGGCGTCGACCTGGCCCAGGACGAGCACGGGCGGCCCCTCCACGGCAGTGCCTGCATCCGCTGCGACCGCGTGGACGGCTTCCCCTGCCTGCTCGGCGCCAAGTCCGACGCGCAGGTGATCTGCGTCGACCCGGCCCTGGAACACGACAACGTCACCATGATCACCCGTGCCGACGTGCGCCGGATCGAGACCGACGCCACCGGCCGGACCGTCACCGGGGTGGTCGCCGACCTCGGCGACGGAGCCACCGCCACCTTCACCGCCGACGTCGTGGTCGTCGCCTGCGGAGCCGTCAACTCGGCCGTCCTGCTGCTGAGATCGGCCGGCGACCGGCACCCGGACGGGCTCGCGAACGGCTCCGGCATGGTCGGCCGCAACTACCTGCGGCACAACAACCTCGCGCTGATGGCCGTCTCCAAGGAGCCGAACCCCACCCGCTTCCAGAAGACGCTCGCCCTGCACGACTGGTACCTGGGCGCGGACGACTGGGACTACCCGCTCGGCGGGATCCAGATGCTCGGCAAGTCCGACGCCGAGCAGATCCACGGCGAGGCGCCGCGGTGGGCGGGCGCCGTCTCGCCCGACCTGCCCTTCGAGGTGCTCGCCCACCACGCCGTCGACTTCTGGCTGTGCGGCGAGGACCTGCCCGCCCCCGACAACCGGGTGACGCTGGACGCCGAGGGCAACATCCACCTCGCCCTGGACGAGCGGAACAACACCGCCGGACTCGGCCGGCTGCGCCACAAGCTCCAGGGCATGCTGGGCAGACTCGGCATGCACGAGCACCACCTGCTCCCGCACAGCATCTACCTGCACAAGGGCATGCCGATCGGTGCCACCGCCCACCAGGCGGGCACGGTGCGCTTCGGCACCGACCCGCGGACGTCCGTCCTCGACGTCGACTGCAAGGCCCACGAACTGGACAACCTCTACGTCGTGGACACGTCCTTCTTCCCCAGCATCGGCGCCGTGAACCCGTCGCTCACCGCCATCGCCAACGCGCTGCGGGTGGGCGACCACCTCGCCGACCGGCTGCGCTGAACGACCGGCCGCGCCGGACGATCCGCCGTGCCGGGCGACCGGCCGCGCCGGACGACCGGAAGTTCCGAACACCCGTACCCCACAGGAGAGTCGGCGATGACGACAGGACAGATGGACGCTCTGGTGATCTTCGGCGCGACCGGTGACCTGGCCAAGCTGGAGACCTTCCCCGCCCTCGTCGGCCTCGCCGAACGCGGAGTCCTGGACGTCCCGGTCGTGGGCGTGGCCAAGGCCGGCTGGGACCTGCAGCAGTTCCGCGACTACGCCGAGGCCTCGCTCACCCTCAACGGCATGGACCCCCGGGCGCCCGCCGCGACCAAGATGCTGGGCCTGCTGCGCTACGTGGACGGCGACCTCGGCGACGACGCCACCTACCAGGCGATGTCCGAGGCCATGGGCACCGGCGGGCGGGCCCTCTACTACCTGGAGGTCCCGCCACCGCTGTTCGGCCGGATCGCCGCCGGCATCGCCGGCGCGGGCCGCGCGAAGGACGCCCGCATCATGGTCGAGAAGCCCTTCGGCACCGACCTGGCCAGCGCCCGCGCCCTCAACGCCACCATGCACACGTACTTCCCCGAGGACGCCATCTACCGCGTCGACCACTGGCTCGGGCTCGACCCCGTCGAGAACGTCCTGTTCGCCCGGTTCGCCAACTCCGTGATCGAGCCGCTGCTCAACCGCACGCACGTGGAGAGCATCCAGATCACCATGGCCGAGGCCTTCGACGTCTCCGACCGCGGCCGCTTCTACGACCGGACGGGCGCGATCCGCGACGTCATCCAGAACCACATGCTGCAGGTCCTCGCCACCGTCCTGGCGGACCCGCCCGCCGGACACGGCCTGGGCGCCTGGCGGGACACCAAGGCCGTCGCGGTCGGCTCGCTGCGACCACTCGCCACCGACCACATCGTGCGCGGACAGTACGAGGGCTACCGGGACGTGGCCGGCGTGGACCCGGAGTCCACCGTGGAGACCTACGCCGCGATCCGGCTCACCGCCGACTCCTGGCGCTGGGCCGACGTGCCGATCCTCATCCGGGCCGGCAAGTGCCTCCCGGTGACGGCCACCGAGGTGAGCATCCGGTTCCGGCGCGCCCCGCACGACGTCTTCGGCCTGCGCCCGGCGCCCGCCACCAACATGCTCCGCTTCCGGATCTGGCCGGAGACCGAGGTGGCGCTCACCCTCGCCGGCAAACAACCGGGCGGCGGCTGGCAGGCCAACCACGAGGAGCTCGCCTTCAGCCAGCTCCCGGGCTCGGACATGCGCCCCTACGACCGGCTCATCGGCGCCGCACTGGACGGCGACCGCTGGCTGTTCGCCCGCCAGGACACCGTCGAGGCCGCCTGGCGCATCGTCGACCCGGTGCTCGGGGACGCCGTCCCGGTCCACCCGTACGCCCGCGCCACCTGGGGCCCCGGCGAGGCCGACGCCCTCCTCGCCGACGGCGAGACCTGGTACGACCCGGCCGGCTGAGGCCCGCGCCGGACCCGCCGCCGGACGGGCCGTACGGTCCGCTCAGGGCTCGTCGTAGTAGCGCCGCTCCTCGACCGTCTCGTCGGCCCCGACTCGCCGGACCAGCCGTCGGCGCCGGAACACGTTCGCGTACGTGATCATGCCGAGCAGACCCGCGGCCATCAGGATCCAGCCCACCATGTGCAGGTCGACACCCTTCACGTGCCAGTCCGACGCGAAGGCCAGGATCGCGCCGGAGGCGAACAGTACGATGCAGCCGCCAATGCCCATGTCGTCTCACTCCTCGTCAGTCGGCTGGGTCCCGGGTGCCCCGGATCCGGGCACCGACACCTGCCGGGTGCGGAAATCGGCGGCGGTTCCCCGGGTTTGCGACGCCGTTCACGGGTGAGACGAACGCCATGGGCAACTACGTGATCACCGTTCCGGGGACCGTCCGACGACCGGTGGGGGAGGCCGCGCGCCGCACCCTGCTGGCCGTCGTGCACGGTGCGGACCCGGAGGAGGCCGGCGTGGAGGTACCCGACCTCGACGTCCTCACCCTGGACGAACCGGAGGGCACGTTCGTGCTGCGCCTGGAGGTGCAGGCCGCCGACCGCGGCGAGGCGGGCGACACGGCCCTCGGCCTGGCCCGGCGGGCCTTCGCCGCCGCCGGATACCAGGAGGACGCGGTGGACATCGGCACCCCGGCGGTCACCGGCATCGACGTCGGCTGATCCCCCGCCGGGCCGCCGCCGGGCCGCCTCCCGGGAACGCCGGGCCCCGGCGGTGGACGGCGGCCCCCCGATCCGGCGGGCCCGGTGAGTCGGTCCCGGGTCCCGGGCGGGTGGGCGCTCAGACTGCGATTGCCGTGGACGCCGTCGCGGTCTGCCACCCGTGTGTTCGTGCCGGAAGGATCCTTCGTGACCTCAGTGACCTCAGTGACTCCTGTGACCTCCGTGCCCTCCCCGGCCGGCTCGCGGACCCGGCCGACCGCCGGCCGCGGCAGGGTGCGCCGCCGGGTGGCCGTGGTCGCCGCGCTCGGTGTCGCCGTGACCGTCACCGGTGCGGCCCCCGCCCACCGGGCGGCGGGCGCCGACGGCCCGTTCCCCGTACCGGCGGCGGTCGGCCGGGCCGAGCAGGTGATCACGGTCGAGGCCTCCGGGACCCGCGCCACGGTGACCACCTGGGCACGGCAGGACGGCGCCTGGCGGGCGCTCGCCTCCACCTCCGACGCGCGGATCGGGTCCGGCGGCCTCCACGACGGTCCCACCCGCGTCCAGGGCACCGGGACGACGCCGTCCGGCACCTACACCCTCACCCAGGGCTTCGGCATTGCCCCCGACCCGGGCACCAAGGTGCCCTACCACCGGGTCACCACCCACGACTGGTGGGTCCAGGACCCGACCTCCGCCCACTACAACCGGATGCGCACCGACACCGAGGGCGGCTTCCACCTGACCGATCAGGGCGCCCTCGGCAGCGAACACCTCATCGACCACCCCGTCCAGTACGAGAACGTCCTGGTGATCGACTTCAACACCTCCCCGGTGGTGAAGGGCCGCGGGGCCGGGATCTTCCTGCACGACCTCGGCCCCGGGGCCGAGGCCACCGCGGGCTGCGTCGCCGTCCCCGCCGCCTTCATGACCGGGATCATGCGGTGGATCGACCCCGCCGACCACCCCGTCATCGCCATCGGCTGAAGAGCGGGGATCCTACGGTCGGCGGCATCCTCGGCGGGCCGGGGTCCGGGGCCGTCCCGCCGGAGATCCGCTCACATGGACATGTCCGGCGGCATGGACAGCCCCGGGACCAGGCCCGGATTCCAGGGGACGAAGCAGGCGTAGACGATCAGGGCGACGCCCAGGACGATGCTGAACGCCTTACCGTGGCGCCAGGTCTTCTCCAGGAACACGGCCGCGGCCAGACCGGCCATCCAGGCGAGGTTCATCACGCCGACCACGATCAGGACGACCATCAGGCCCCAGCAGCAGCCGACGCAGTAGCCCCCGTGGTAGACGCCGACGCGGACGTCGCGCAGCCGACCGGAGTAGCCCCCGAAACGCATGAGGAAGCCGATGGGGGAGCGGCAGTGCCTCAGGCAGCGGTCCTTGAGCGGGCTCATCTGGTACAGGCCGGCCCCCGCCAGCAGGACGGCGGCGACCCAGGGCGCGGCGTCCGGCGCCCGGGCGGCGAGTTCGCCGCCCGCCCAGGCCACGCCGAACGCGGCGAGACCGAAGGCCTCCCAGGCGAGCAGGTAGCCGACGACCAGACCGGTGCTGCGGCCCGCGCGCGTCCACCCCGTCGTCCGGGCGCTCAGCGTCCGCAGGTACAGGGAGACGACGGGCATGACGGAGGGCAGCATCATCGCGGCCATCATCAGGCCCCACAGGACCAGGAATCCGGCCAGGTCGCGGCCCATGGTGCCCGGTCCGGGCGCCATGCCGGACGCACTGCGGACCGTCAGGATCCAGGCCAGGGCCGCCACGGCGAGCAGCGCCGCCCAGCTCGCCGGGACGACGGCCCGTCGAGTCAGCAGTGACGACATTCAGGCCGCCCAGGAGAACGGCGCCGAGAAGGCGTTCTTCCCTTCGTTCCCGAACTCGAGGCCGAAGGCGTTCACCCGCGACGTCGTCGCGACTCCGGCCGCGAGGGTGTCGGCGGGGAACCCCACCCCGCTGACCTTGACGCCCCTGCCGGTCGCGTCGAGGGGCGAGACGAAGTCCTCGACCTCGATGTCGACCGCGTCCCCGATCCGCACACGGTGGTTCCGGCCGTCGTCGGCGTAGTCGATCCGGGCGACCTCCAGGCCGAGCATCTCGCCGACCAGCGGACCCAGGGCCTCCATCGGGCCCCCGCGCTGGCCGGAGAAGACCGCCCCGAGCGCTTCGGCCTGCTCGGGTGAGGCGGCCTCGTCCATGATCACGCCCATCCGCCAGCCGCCGTCGCTCATCAGCGGCGGGGTGTCGGCCACCACGGCGACCGTCAGACCGCTCACGTCGACGTCGTCGACCTGGCCGGACCCGACGTGAAAGGCCAGGAAGACCCGGCAACGGTCGTAGTCCGCCGGGGCCGTGAGGCCGGAGGTGGAGCAGGGGCACACCATGTCGCAGTTGCAGTTCTCGAAATACGTACCCTCGATACGCCATGCCATCGGAAGCTCCCTTCCTAGGCCGAGGCACACGTCTCGTGATCCATTCTCCTCCCCGTGGGATCACCCGGCAACGCGCCGGCGTGCGGGTCGACGGTGGCCCTGACCAGCGGCTCCGGCCGGTCGCTCCGATCCGCGGCGGACGCCCGGTCCGGCTCAGGCCGGGGGCCGTTCAGGCGGGATCGGGGCGTCGACGGGTGGCCGGGACCGTCCCCGCGGCGGTGGGCGCGCCGGTGGACGTGCCGGGGAACGCGGTGGTGATCGGTGCGAGCAGCGCGGCGAGACGGCGGGCACCCGCGGTGCCGATCGGTGCCCACAGCGCGGCGCAGTGCTCGTCCGTCTCCACTTCGATGCGTTCGCGGGCCGCCCGCCCGGCGTCGGTGAGCACGGCACCGGTCCGCCCGGCGTCGGCGTCGAGCCAGCCGCGCGCGACGAGGCGTGCCGTCGCCGCGTTCCACTCCCGGTCGTCCCACTGGCGGGTCGCTCGCGCGAGGGCCGTCGGGAGGTGGCCGGTCGCGGTGTGCAGGACGAGGCAGTCGCACGGCCCGACACCGTGGTCGGCGAGGACGACGAGATGGGCGTCGCCGCGCCACTCGCGCGCCACCGTGATCTGCTGCCACAGCGCGACGAGGGGATCGGCGGGGAGCGCGACCGAGGCGTTCGCCGCGGCCAGCACCTTGCCGGCGTAGTCGGCCCCGGCGACGACCGGGTCGATGAGTGCGCGCGCCTCGGCGAGGTGGCCGTCCGTGACGTGGACGTTCGCGCGGCGCATCGCCCGGCCGACGGCCAGGAAGCGGGCGGCCTGCCACCGTTCCGGCGGTGCGGTGTCCCAGACGCCCGTCATGGCACGGACAGCGCGCGGGCTGAAGTTGTAGAAGGCCGCGAGCGTGACCTGCCACGGGACCGTACCCAGCGCGGCCGACCGGAAGGCCAGGTAGGCAGGCCCGCGGTCGGTCACGCCGAGTGCGGCGGCCGCCTCGGCGGTCTCGGGGGCCTGGTAGCTGAAGAGGTGGGCGGCGCTGACGGCGCGACTGACCTGGCGGACGGCGTCCAGGTCCATCGGGTCGCGGCCGCCCCCGGGGCGGGTGGAGCGGGGGAGGGGGTCGAGGTGCATGGTGGCGGTTTCTCCGGGAGTCGGGGCCATCGGCAGGCGCGGGAGAACAATGAATCGACCATAGCATCGATAATCGATTATCTTGCGGATCATCTAGGATGAGCCCATGACTCAGACGGTGCACTCCTCGACCCCGCCGGGGAAGCAGATGCTCTCCGAGCAGGTCTACGCACACCTGCGGGACGCGATCATGCGGGGGGACCACGCCCCCGGCGCCCCCCTCAAGCCGCAGGACCTCGCCAGGGAGCAGGGCGTCAGCCTGGCCGTCGTGCGCGAGGCGCTCGTGCGGGTGGTCGGCGAGGGGCTCGCCGACCGGCTGCCCAACCGCGGATTCGCCGTGCCCTCCTTCTCCGACCGCCGCTGGCAGGAGATCGCGGAAGCCCGTCGGACCGTCGAGCCGGTCGTCCTGCGCATGTCCATCGAGCGCGGCGACGTCGACTGGGAGGCCCGCGTGCGGGCCGCCCACCACCGGCTGGCCCGCACCCCGGCGTATCTGCCGGACGAGGGCGAGCACTACACCGGCGCCTGGGCCGAAGCCCACCGGAGCTTCCACCGCACCCTGCTGGAGGGGTGCGGCAACCACGCCCTGCTGGAGACCTTCGACCGGATGTGGACGGCGAGCGAGCTGGCCCGCCGTTGGTCGGCGCAGCGCACCCCCGACCGGGACGGTGTCGCGGAACACCGCATGCTGGAGGAGGCGGCGCTGGCCCGCGACGCCGACACCGCCGCCGCGGTCCTGGTCCAGCACCTCACCCTGACCGCGGCCGCCCTGACCGACGGTTAGGCCCTGGCCTGCCAGGCGTGCGTGGCACGCCGCAGCCACCTCCCTGCCCTCCCTGCCGGAGCGGTTCCCGTGGGAATCCTCCCCTGGCCGGTCGACCGGCGGGAGGCGTGATCCGATGCCTCCGAGGGTGCTTGGGCCGCGGCGGCCGTCCGCCGCTGCCTCTCGGCGCGTTCGCAGCCGACGTCCTGGCAACTCCGCGAGGTCGTGGCGGCGTTCGGGGAGCCGTGGGAATCCCGTGGACCAGGTGGCGGACGCCCACACTGTGGCGCCCGAGGTATGTGTCGCCGCCATAGGGATGGCACTCCGGCATCCGTAACGTGTCGCGCACGGGAGCCGAACGAGGAGGAGTGACGCACATGCGGAGGAACGGACGTGGCGGGCGGAGAGGCTGGGGCTGGCTGCTCGCGAGCGTGCTGGCGCTGATCGGTGCGGTCGTTCCGGCGGGGTCGGCCTCGGCGGCGGTGCCGCCCTACCTGACCCTGGAGGCGACCTACAGCAGCGTCGCCAACGGCTGGGACCGCGTCGAGCGCTACCTCGACACCACCTCCGGCTTCCGCCAGGAGCAGTATCCGCCGGACGGCCGCGGCAACCAGGACGGCCAGCGGCTCACCTTCTTCGGCGGCGTCAAGCAGCCCTTCTCCGGCCGTTTCCTGCTCTACTCGGCCCCGGGCTGGAACACCGGAGCGCGCCAGGTCCCGGTGCTGCTGGTGCACGGTGCCAACGACAACCCGGACCGGGCCTGGGCCAACCCCGGCGAGTCCGGCGGTTACGGCTGCGGCGCCGCCTCGTGCCCGAGCACCGGGCTGATGCAGAAGCTGGCCGGGCAGGGCTACCGGGTCTTCGCGATCGGCTTCGCGCACAAGCAGGGCGACAACCTGATGCAGGCCCAGGAGGTCGGCGACGCGGTCGCGTTGATCCGCGCGAAGCTCGGTGTCCCGCAGGTGGACGTGGTGGGCTGGAGCAAGGGCGAGATGTCGGCCCGGGCCTACGCCTCCTCGGTCAAGCCCGCCTGGGGCCGGGCGTACGCGGGCGACGTGCGCAAGCTGATCACCCTGGGCGGTCCGAACGGTGGCTACGACTACCCCTTCGCGCACGGGTGGGCGCACGACTTCTCGATCTGGCCGCAGTGCGGCGGTGCGATCAACGCCCCCTCTCCGCACCTGCACATGACCTGCTACGGCACCTACACCGCGCACCCGGAGTTCTCCTTCACACCGACGAGCGGCTACGACGACTACCCCGGGCAGCGGCAGATGCTGGCCCGCTGGGACTCGGTCTTCGGCGTCGACCAGACCCAGCAGGACTGGTACACGACCTACTACGGCGGGCAGGGCTTCTACACCGACGGCGGCGGCATCCAGGCCGCGATCGACGCCGGCTCGCTGATCGCCCCGCTGCGCCAGGCCGGGGTGCCCTCCTCGGTGAAGGCGTACCTGCTGGCCGGCGGGACGCCCGACATCCTCGGGATCTTCAACGAGGATCGCGGCCCCAGCGACGGCGTGGTCTTCGTGGCCAGTGCGCTGGACACCACCGGCTTCGGCACCGTCGGCGGCACCGCGCTGATCGCCTCCGCCAACCACCTGGAACTCGGCTGGGACAGCGCGGCGAGCGCGCAGGTCGCCGGCTGGCTGAACTGAGGAGATCCGGATGATCACCGATCGACTGGTGGCCACCGACCGGCTGACCGTGAACTACGCCGAGGTCGAGGGCCGGACCGGGGAGCCCGTGGTCCTGGTGCACGGCAACGTCTCCTCCGGCGTCTTCTGGCACTCGACGATGGCCGAACTCCCCCCACGCTACCGGCCGTTGGCTCCCGACCTGCGCGGCTTCGGCGGCAGCGAGCCGCTCCCGGTGGACGCCACCCGGGGTCTGCGCGACCACAGCGAGGACCTGCTCTCCTTCGTGGCGGAACTGGCACTCGGCCCGGTGCACCTGGTCGGCTGGAGCATGGGCGGCGGGGTGGTGCTGCAACTGCTCCGCGACCGGCCGGAGCTGGTCCGCTCGGTCACCCTCGTCAACCCGGTCTCCCCGTACGGCTTCGGCGGCACCCACGGGGTGGACGGACGGCTCAACTCGCCCGACGGAGCGGGCTCCGGCGCCGGCGGTGCGGCCCCCGAGTTCGTCCGGCTGCTGCGTGAGGGCGAGCCGGGCGCCGGGTCGCCGTTCGCGCCGCGCTCGGTGCTGGACACCGCCTACGTCAGCGAGCCGCTCGCCGAGCCGGACCGCTACGTGGCGGCGATGCTGACCACCCGGACCGGTGAGGACCACTACCCGGGCGACAGCCGTACGAGCGAGGCCTGGCCGGGCTTCGGACCCGGCGAACGCGGGGTGCTCAACTCGATGGCGCCGACCCACTTCCGGATCGACGACCTGGAAGTGGTCGAGCCGAAGCCGCCGATCCTGTGGATCCGCGGTACGGCCGACGTGATCGTCTCCGACGCCTCGCTCTTCGACCTGGCCCACCTGGGGGCCGTCGGTGCGGTCCCGGGCTGGCCCGGCGCGGACACCTGCCCGGCGCAGCCGATGGTGGCGCAGACCCGCGCCGTGCTGGACCGCTACGCGGCCGCGGGCGGGCGGGTCCGCGAGGTCGCGGTGGAAGGTGCCGGGCACAGCGTGCAGTTGGAGCGCCCGAAGGAGTTCCTGGCCGCGCTGGTGGAGACCCTGGGTGGGGTGTGACGGCGAGGCCGCCGCCCCGGAGGGCGCACCGCCCGGGGCGGTCGGCACCTGCGCCGACCCCGGGTGCGTGCGCACACCACCGGGGGAGCACCGGGTATCGGCCTCGACCGCCGTTCATGCCGGACGTCGGCTTCGGCGTGCCCGGCCGCTGAGTTCCGGCTCGCCGCGGAGTTGTTCCGCCGCCTCAGCGGGCCTCCGCTCACGGCGGCGAGATCGCCGGAGACCTCGTCGAGCGGCCGGCCACCCCTGGCTCCGGCCCGGCCCGCCGGCTGAAGGCCGCCGACCGGGGCGTGAGCCCGTCAGAGCGTGCCGAGGGCGGCGTCCTCCCGGTCGAGGTCGTGCTGGAGGCGGCGGCGGGTGGTGTCGCTGATCCGGTGGTCGTCGTAGAGACGGTGCAGTTCGGCGCCCTGGACGGCGATGACCTCGCGGCGCAGCTGGCGGTAGGCGGTGTCGGCGGTGGTGCCGTCGGGGGTCTCCGGGGTGCGGTCGAGGCGGGCGGTGAGGGCGCGGCGGACGCGGTCGAGGGCGGTGTCCGGGACGGCCTCCAGTTCGGCGAGGTGTTCCACGTGGTGGAGGGCGGCGCGGTTGAGGGCGTCGCGGGTGTCGTCCTCCTCGCGGGCGGTGTGCTCGGGTTCGAGGGCGAGGCCGGAGCGGTTGACGACGGCGGCGAGGGTCAGGCCCTGGACGACGAGAGTGAATACGACGACGGCGGTGGTGAGCACCAGGACCAGCGGCCGCCCGGCGAGCTTGGTGCCGTCGTCGGCGAGCAGCGGGATGGACAGGGCCGCGGCAAGGGGCATGACGCCGCGGGTGCCGGCCCAGGTGACCACCCCGGCGACCCGCCAGGACAGCCCGGAACGGCCCCGGCCCCGGCGGGGCTTGACGGCGCGGGTCAGCGGCAGGGTGGAGAGGACGCGTACGGCGATCAGCACCGCGGCGAGCGCCAGCGCCTGCAGTGGCCACCAGCCGGTGCCGGCGGGCAGGTCCCGCACCAGGGTGGGCAGTTCCAGGCCGACGATGGAGAAGACGACGCTCTCCAGCAGGAACACCACCACCGCGTACACGGCGTGCAGCTGCAGCCGGATGTGGGCGTCGGTGAGCCGGTGGCCGGAGCGCCCGAGCAGGACCCCTGCCACCACCACGGAGGTGACGCCGGAGGTGTGCGCGGACTCCGCGAGGACGTACGCCGCGTACGGGGTGACCAGCGCGATGACCGTCTCCAGCACCGGGTCGGTGGTGCGGCGGCGCACCAGCCAGACCAGGCCGGCGACGGTGGCGCCGACCACGCTGCCGCCCCCGCCGAGCAGCAGGAACTCCCCGCCCGCCGCCGGCACGCTCACCGAGGCGCCGACGGCCACCGCGATGCCGACGGCGACCTTGAACAGGACGAGCGAGGTGGCGTCGTTGAACAGGCTCTCCGCCTGCACCAGCACCTGGAGCCGCCCCGGCAGCGCCAGCCGGCGGCCGAGCGCGGTGACGGCCACCGGGTCGGTGCTGGACAGCACGGCGCCGAGCACGAAGGCCATCGCGGGCGGGAGCCCGGCGACGGCGACGGCCGTGAAGCCGACGGCGGCGGCGGAGGCGAAGACCAGGCCGAGGGAGAGGATCGTCACCGGACGCCAGACCATGCGCAGGTCGCGCAGCGACAGCTCCTCCGCGGAGGCGTACAGCAGCGGCGGTAGGACCACCATGCCGATCACCTGCGGTGGGACGTGCAGCGCGGGGACGCCGGGTATCAGCGCCACCCCGATGCCCGCCAGGACCAGCAGGGACGGCGCGGGAACGCGCAGCCGGCCGGCGAAGGTGGCCACGGCCGTGGCCAGCACCACCAGGAGGAGAACGATCGCCACAACGTGCATCGGTGGAAAGGACCCCATCGCAAGAACCGGGGTCACCGCCGCCGATCGCCGCAGTCGTCCCCCGCGCCGACCAGGCTTCCCGGCACACCTGTGGTCATCTTATCGGAGCATTAGCGGAGAGCGGCAGGGCGGGAATCATGGGGCATCGGTGGGTGAGCGGCGTGGACAGGGCGTGACTGTCCTGCTCGCGCAGCCGGTCACTCGCAGCGCTGCACCCACGGTGAGCCGTGGAGGGCGGTGAGCCATGGGCGCGGCGGCCGTCCCCGGTCAGGCGAACTCGCGCAGGCGCGGCCGCACGCCCAGCGCGGTCAGCGCGAGCGCCGCCGCCAACACCGCCGCGCCCAGGCCCGCGGTGGTGGCGTCGAGGTCGTCGTCGCCATCGGCGACCGCTCCCTCGAAGGCACGCTGGTTGATCGCCTGGTTGTCCTCCAGCGCGGCGCTGAGCACGCCGAAGTCCGCATTCGACTGGCCCGGATTGAGGCCCGTGTTGAAGGTGACGGCCTCCTTCAGCCTGCCCTGCGCGTTCAGCTCACGGATCTTCCGGTCGTCGCGCTGGTACTGCTGGAACGCGGCCAGCACCCGCTCCGCCGCGTCCTGTTCGCCGGAGAAGGTGATGTTGCGCAGCTCGTCGCCGAGGTACCCGCCGAAGCCCACCTGGCCGTGGTCGGCCCGGTGCCTGTCGGCCAGCGCGGCAAGCCGGTCGTTGTACGTGGCGAGCGTGGCGCCGCCGACCCGGGCGAAGGACTGGGTCTTGTCGAGGAAGCTCTGCTCGTAGGCAGCCGCCCGGGCGGGGTCGGTCAGGTAGCGGCTCTCATCGGCGTTGAGGTCGTACGCGACCGCGCGCGCCCGGCTGAGGGCGATCACCGAGTCGAAGGAGTTGCTCTTGGCGACCACCAGGTGGTGGTCGGCGCGGGAGGCCAGCGTCAGCGCGGTGACCAGGGTGACCACGGTGAGCAGCGTGGTGACGGCCAGCGGCACGTTCACCAGCCGCCGGAACCGCACCGCCAGCAGCCGCTGCAGCAGCCCGAGCGCAACCAGGGCGGCCAGGCCGGTGAGCAGGATCCACCACCAGCCGCCGGCCAGGGCGCCGCGCTGGTCGGTGTAATTGCCCTCCACGACGGCCGCGTTGGCCTTGGTCACCTCGTCGACGGCCGGCAGCAGCTGCTGGCGCAGCAGGTCGGTGGCCTGCCGGTAGGCCGCGAGGGCCTCCGCCGAGGGTCGGCCGGCCGGGGCGTGGGCCTGGTCCTCCAGCAGCTGGGCGCGAGCCACCAGGGCCTCGTAGCGGCCGAGTTCGCCGATGACGGTCTGCACGGCCCGCTGCCCGGCCTCGTCGCCCGCCACCGCTTCCGTAACGCGCTGGAGGTCGGTGTCGGCTTGAGCGCGCCGCTGTTCATAGGTGTCCAGGGTCTCCTTGCGCAGCGCCGTGTAGTCCGGGTCGGCGCCGAACAGCAGCAGGTTGGCGGCCTGCGCGTCCATGTCGTTGAGCGCGAAGTACAGGTCCGCCGAGCGCACCACCTGCGGGGCGGCCTGGTGGCCGATGACGTCCGTGCCGTCCCGGGCCCCGCCCAGAACGGTCGCGGTCGCCGTTGCGGCGACGAGCAGCGAGGCGAGACAGAGGCCGGTGAGCCCGCGCACCAGGCGCGGGGTGTTCCACCAGTCCCGGCTGCGCCAGGAGCTTCCGAGCCAGTGACGGGGGGCGCGCGGCCCGGGTGGTGGTGCGGCTGTCTCCTGTCGCGCCGTCTCCGGCTCGACCGTTTTCCCCATGACAGCCGTACCGCCCGACGTTCCCGTTGGCATCGCCGCGCGCCCCCTCCCCCTGTTTCTCACTGGCCGCCGAACCTTCCCCGGAGGAACCCGCCGGAGGTCGGGGTTCGGCAAACGGTCCGCCGCCAGGCCCCACGCCCGGGCAGCGAACCGTTTCCTCGCAGCTCACACTAGGTGCGGCCGAACACCCGTCCGCCTCTCCTGACGGCTCCTTGACGCGGCCGGCGACCATCTTGACGCAGTATTGGCGGCACCTCAGCGGGTGATCGTCCACTGCTGCTCGGCGGACCCGTCGCAGGTCCACACGCCGAGCGTCTTCCGGTCCTCGTGGTAGGTCAGGCAGTCCTGGTCGCTGATCCTGATCTGGAAGCGGTCGCCGCCGACATCGAGTACCTCCCATTTCTGCTCCGCACCGCCCTTCCAGCCAGTGACGTCGGCGAAGTAGGTGCCGGTGTTCTCGGTGAGCTCCGGGCCGAGGGCGCTGGTGATCCGGTAGCGGCCACCACCCGTGTCCTTGATCGTCCAGCGGGAGTCCGCGCCGCCGAGCTTGCCGGCGATCACCGCCGAACCCGGGGCGTCACCGGTGGCGACGGCGCCGAGCCCGTTGACCGTCCGCAGGTACACCGGGGTGTCCAGCGGCGGGCGGCCCGAGCCGGACGGCTTGCCGGGCTTGGCGGGTTCGCCGGGTTTGCCGGGGTGAGCGGGCTTCCCCGGTGTGATCGGCACGCCGGGGATGGCGGACTCGCTGCCCTTGGGCACGGCGGGGACGGTGGGCACGAACGGTGAGGCGGTCTGGCCAGGCACGCCCGGGGAGCCGGACGGGACGGCACTGGTCAGGGTCCGCCGGAAGTCCACCACGGCATCGGTGTGGCTGTACCGCTGGCCGGGGCGGCTGGTGCCCGGCGGGTACGCCCAGTTGTGCTCACGGGAGGAGCGGTCGAACAGACCGTAGAACGCCCAATTCCCCCAGCCGCCGTCGAAGCCGTTGGCGAACATACCGCCGCCGTGGAAGATCCAGATCCGGTAGGTCTGGTCCTCGCGCGAGGTCTGGTCTCGGTAGGTGACGTCGTACGTGAAGTCGACGTCCTCCAGGTGCTCCTCGTAGTTGTGGACGTACCACGGATCCCCGAAGGCGTTGTCGCCCTTGATGTCGAAGATCATCACGTTGTAGTAGCCGCCGGTCTTGTTCACCAGCAGGTCGAGCAGGCCCTTGACGAAGCCCTCACGGGCCAGCCGCTTGGCCTCCCCGCTCTGCTGGGCCGCCTGGATGCACCAGACGAAGGCGGTGGAGCCCGGCGTCACCACGTTCGCGGCGTTGCAGTTCTCCTTGACCGGGTCGTAGCTCCCGTCGGCTGCCGCCGGCCCGGCCAGGCCCGCGACGGCCAGGGTGCTGAGGCCCGCGGCCGCGGCCGCCAACTTGATCCTCGACAACACGTGCTCTCCTTCGCATTCGGACCCGAACGGATCCGGTCGGAAAGCACGATGGCAGCGCGGAACGTCGAGTTCGGGATTCCGTCGGTGATCCTGACGGGATCCTTGCGAAGTGGATCAAGGAGGCGTGAATTCCGTTGAACGCCGTTGCCCGGCACGGCCGTTGATACGTGCAGGGCGGTATGCCGGATACGGCCGGGTCAGGGCTGGAACCGGTAGCCGATCCCGGGCTCCGTGATCAGGTGGCGCGGCCGGCCCGGGTCGGCTTCGAGTTTCCGCCGCATGCTGGAGAAGTAGACCCTCAAGTAGTTGCCGTTGGCCGCCGCGTCCGGACCCCAGACCTCGGTCAGGATCTGCTTTCCGGGCACCAGTCGACCGGGGTTGGCGAGCAGCAGGGCGAGGATCTTCCACTCGGTCGGGGTTAAGCGGACAGGGCCGTCCGGACCGACGACCGTGCCCGCGCCGAGATCGACCTCGTGCGAACCGATCCGTGCCGACGGCTCGGGAGTCGTCGGGACACCGCCCAGTGGCCTGCGCAGAATGGCTCGTAGGCGGGCAAGGAGTTCGTCCACGACGAAGGGCTTGGTCACGTAGTCGTCCGCGCCCGCGTCGAACGCCCGGAGCTTGTCCTCGATGTCGGTTCGCCCGGTCAGCACGATGATCGGCGCGGTCAGCGTGGAGCGGATGCCCTTGATCACGTCCACGCCATCGAAGTCCGGCAGGCCGAGGTCGAGGACGATGGCGTCGGGCGGCGCCTGGCCCGCCGAGTCCAGGGCTTCCTGGCCGGTGGCCGCGGTGAGCACCGAGTAGTGCCGGGCCTGGAGGTTGATCCGCAGGGTGCGCAGCAGCGCCGGTTCGTCGTCGACGACGAGGATGTGGCTCACCGGTCCGTGCTCCTTTCCAGCAGGGCGATGCGGGGTTCCTCGATCCGCGTCTCCGGTGCTGCGGGCAGGGTGAGCAGCATGGTGGTGCCGCCGCCGGGGGTGTCCTCGACCTCCAGGCTGCCGCCCATGGCCTCGGCGAGGCCGCGGGACAGCGCGAGGCCGAGGCCGACGCCGGTGGTGTTGTCGGTGTCGCCGAGGCGCTGGAAGGGCAGGAAGACCCGGTCGCGGTCCTCGGGCGCGATGCCGGGGCCGCGGTCGATCACCCGGATCTCCACCTGGTCGGCGTGGTGGCTGGCGGTGACCAGGACGGGCGCGCCGGGGGCGTTGTACCGCAGCGCGTTGGTGATCACGTTGGCGAGGACGCGTTCCAGCAGCGGCGGGTCGGCGAGCACCGGCGGGGCGGTGTCGAGGTCGAGCGGCTGGATCGGCGCGTACGGGTCGGGGAGCGAGTCCACGGCACGCATCAGGACGTCCTCCAGCGGGGTGGGTGCCACATGGAGGGTGAGGGCGCCGGCCTGGAGGCGGCTCATGTCGAGCAGGTTGTCGACCAGCCGGGTGAGCTTGACGAGTGATTCGTCGGCGGTGGCGAGGAGTTCGTCCTGGTCCTCGGGCGAGAACTCGACGTCGGGGCTGCGCAGTGAGCCGACGGAGGCGAGCGCTGCGGCGAGCGGGGTGCGCAGGTCGTGGCTGACGGCGGCGAGCAGGGCGGTGCGCATCCGGTCGGCGGCCTTGATCGGTTCGACCTCGGCGGCGGCGACGGCGAGCCGGTCGCGTTCCAGGGCGGCGGCGACGTGGGCGGCGAAGGCGGTGAGCACGCGCTGGTCGGCGGCGGGCAGCCGACGGCCGGTGAGCACCAGGACGGCGCGTTCTCCGACGGCCACCTCGGTGCTCTCCTGGCCTTCGGCCTCGTCGGCCCCTCCCGTCTCGGCATCAGTGCGGGCGATGGTCTCTCCCGTGAGGCTGTCGAGCAGAGCGACGGACTCCATGCCGAAGGCCGTGCGGGACTTCTCCAGCAGGGCGGGCAGCGCGTCGGCGCCGCGCAGCACGCTGCCGGCCAGGGTGGAGAGGGTCTCGGCCTCGGCGGTGGCGCGGGCGGCCCGGCTGGTGAGCCGGCCGGCGTGGTCGACCACGGTGGAGACAGTGAGGGCGACGGTCGCGAAGACCACCAGGGCGACGATGTTGTTGGCTTCGTCGATGGTCAGGGTGTGGAGGGGCGGGATGAAGAAGTAGTTCAGCAGCACCGAGGCGATGAGCGCGGCCAGCAGGGCGGACAGCGCGCCACCCAGCAACGCCACAACCACAACGCCGAGTTGGAAGATCAATGCGTCGGTGGTGAGGTTGAGTGTGCTACGGAACGGCGACAGCGCGAGGGTGAGCAGCAGGGGAACGATCAGGCCCGCTGCGTATCCGGCGATGGTGCGGCGCCGGGAGTGGCGGCGGCCGAGCGCGGGCAGCCGGCCGCGGCCGGTGAACTCGTGGGTGACCATGTGGACGTCGATGTCCTCGGAGGCGTCGACGGTGGTCTGTCCGGTGCCGGGGCCGGTGAGGAAGCGGTTGATCCGGCCGCGGCGGCTGGTGCCGAGCACCAGCTGGGTGGCGTGATGCGCGCGGGCGAAGGCGAGCAGCGCGGTCGGGATGTCGTCGCCGACGACCATGTGATAGCTGCCGCCGAGGGACTCGGCCAGCTGGCGCTGCTGGGCGAGCGCGCCGGAGGAGGCGCCGGCCAGGCCGTCGCTGCGGGTGACGTGGACGGCGAGCAGGTCGCCGCCGGCGGTGCGGTCGGCGATCCGGGCGGCGCGGCGGATCAGGGTCTCACCCTCGGGGCCGCCGGTGAGGGCGACCACGACGCGTTCCCTGGTCTCCCAGACCCGGTCGATGCGGTGGGCGGCCCGGTAGTCGCGCAGGCCCTCGTCGACCCGCCCGGCGACCCAGAGCAGGGCGAGTTCGCGCAGGGCGGTGAGGTTGCCGACCCGGAAGTAGTTGGAGAGCGCGGCGTCCACCTTCTCGGCCTTGTAGACGTTGCCGTGGGCCATCCGCCGGCGCAGTGCCTGCGGGGCCATGTCGACGAGTTCGATCTGGTCGGCCCGGCGGACCACCTCGTCCGGGACGGTCTCGCGCTGCGGGACCCCGGTGATCTTCTGGACGACGTCGTTCAGCGACTCCAGGTGCTGGACGTTGACGGTGGTGATGACGTCGATCCCGGCCGCCAGGATCTCCTCGACGTCCTGCCAGCGCTTGGCGTTCCGGCCGCCGGGGATGTTGGTGTGCGCCAGCTCGTCGACCAGCACGACGGCGGGGCGGCGGGCGAGCACGGCGTCGAGGTCCATCTCCTCGAACTCGGCGTCCCGGTAGGTCCGTCTGGTGCGGGGGATCACCTCCAACCCGTCGACCAGCCCTTCGGTGAACCTCCGCCCGTGGCACTCGATGAACCCGACCACCACCTCCGCGCCACGGTCCTGTCTGCGGTGGGCCTCGTCGAGCATCCGGTAGGTCTTGCCGACCCCAGGGGCCGAACCGAGATAGACCCTCAGCCGGCCACGGCGGTGCACGGTGCCGGGGGTGAGGTCGCGGGCCATGGGCGCTGCTCTTTCCTTGTGTGGCTGGCAGGTTGGTGGTGCGCAGACATGGGCGACCGACCCGGGCGCGGGGGTTCCCCCCGCGCCCGGGTCGGTCTGGTCACTCGGAAGGCTGATGGAGAGTCATCACTTCTGCTCGCCGAGTGCCTTGTTGAGCAGGACGACGTTGACGCCGTCCTGGCCGAGGAAGCCGAGGGAACGGCTCTCGGTGTACGTGTCGACCAGCTGGTTCAGCCTGTCGACCGGCAGGTTGCGGGCCTTGGCGACCCGGTCGACCTGTTCCTTCGCGTAGGCCACCGAGATGTGCGGGTCGAGGCCGGAGCCGGAGGCGGTCAGCGCGTCGGCCGGCACGCTCGCCGGGTCCACGCCGTCGAAGGCGGCGACGGCGGCGCGGCGGTCCTGGACGGCCTTCAGCAGGTCCTCGCTGTTCGGGCCTTGGTTGGAGGCGCTCGACGAGGAGGCGTCGTAGCCGGTCCCGGCGGCGGAGGGGCGGGGCTGGAACCACTTCGGGTCCGGCTGGGCCTCCTCCTTCGGGTCGTCCGGGTTCTTCTTCGGCAGGTTGAAGTTCTGGCCGAGCAGGCTGGACCCGATCTCCTTGCCGTCGGCCTTCACGATCGAGCCGTTCGCCTTCTCGCTGAAGGCGACCTGGGAGATGCCGGTGACCAGCAGCGGGTAGGCGACCCCCAGGATGACGGTCAGTACGAGGAGTACTCGCAGGGCGGTGAAGTGGGTCCGCACGGTGGCGGGCAGGGGCTTGGACATGGCGGTGGACTCCTCTCTCAGTTGAGGCCGGGGATGAACTGGACGATCAGGTCGATCAGCTTGATGCCGACGAACGGCACCACCAGGCCGCCGAGCCCGTAGATCCCGATGTTGCGGCGCAGCAGCGAACTGGCGTCGGAGGGGCGGTACTTCACCCCGCGCAGGGCGAGCGGGATGAGGCCGATGATGACCAGGGCGTTGAAGACGATCGCCGAGGTGATCGCGGACTGGGGGCTGTGCAGGCCCATGATGTTGAGGTGGCTCAGGCCCGGGTAGACCCCGGCGAACATCGCGGGGATGATCGCGAAGTACTTGGCCACGTCGTTGGCGATGGAGAAGGTGGTCAGCGCACCGCGGGTGATCAGCAGCTGCTTGCCGATCTCGACGATCTCGATCAGCTTGGTCGGGTTGGAGTCGAGGTCGACCATGTTGCCGGCCTCCTTGGCCGCCATGGTCCCGGTGTTCATCGCGACGCCGACGTCGGCCTGGGCGAGGGCGGGGGCGTCGTTGGTGCCGTCGCCGGTCATCGCGACCAGCTTGCCGCCCTCCTGCTCCTTCTTGATCAGGGCCATCTTGTCCTCGGGGGTGGCCTCGGCGAGGAAGTCGTCCACGCCCGCCTCCTCCGCGATCGCCTTGGCGGTCAGCGGGTTGTCGCCCGTGATCATGACGGTCTTGATGCCCATCCGGCGCAGCTCGTCGAACCGCTCCCGCATGCCCTCCTTGACCACGTCCTTGAGGTAGATCACGCCGAGGGCCTTCGGGGCCGCACTGCCGATCCGGGACGCGACGAGCAGCGGGGTACCACCCGCGGCGGAGATGCCGTCGACGAGTTCGGCGATGTCCTTGCCGACCGTGCCGCCGTTCTCGGTGACCCAGTTGGTGACTGAACCCGCCGCTCCCTTGCGCACGGAGTGGACGCCGTCCGCCTCGTCCAGGTCGACGCCCGACATGCGGGTCTGGGCGGTGAACGGCACCCAGGTGGCGTGGGTCAACTCGCCCTGGGCGCGGGCCCGCAGACCGTACTCGGTCTTGGCGAGGACCACGATCGAGCGGCCCTCGGGCGTCTCGTCCGCGAGGGAGGAGAGCTGTGCGGCACTCGCGAGCTCCTCGACGCTCACGCCCTCGGCCGGCTGGAATTCGGCGGCCTGGCGGTTGCCCAGGGTGATGGTGCCGGTCTTGTCGAGCAGCAGGGTGTTGACGTCGCCGGCGGCCTCGACGGCCCGCCCGGACATGGCCAGCACGTTGCGCTGCACCAGGCGGTCCATGCCGGCGATGCCGATCGCGGAGAGCAGCGCGCCGATGGTGGTCGGGATGAGCGCCACGATCAGGGCGACCAGGACGATCATCGACTGCGGGGCGCCCGCGTAGGTGGCCATCGGCTGGAGCGTGACGACCGCGACCAGGAAGACGATGGTCAGCGAGGCCAGCAGGATGTTGAGCGCGATCTCGTTGGGCGTCTTCTGCCGGGCGGCGCCCTCGACCAGGGCGATCATCCGGTCGATGAAGGACTTGCCGGGTTCCGAGGCGATCTTCACCACGATCCGGTCGGACAGCACCTTGGTGCCGCCGGTCACGGCGGACCGGTCGCCGCCGGACTCGCGGATCACCGGCGCGGACTCGCCGGTGATCGCCGACTCGTCGACGGACGCGACGCCCTCGACGACGTCACCGTCACCCGGGATGACCTGCCCGGCCTCGACCACCACGTGATCGCCCAGCTGGAGCGCGGTGCCGGGCACCTCCTCCTCGTCCTGCGTGGCAGGCCAGTTCGTCAGCCGACGGGCGACGCTCTCGGTCTTGGTCTTGCGCAGGGTGTCGGCTTGCGCCTTGCCACGGCCCTCGGCGACGGCCTCGGCCAGGTTGGCGAAGATCGTGGTCAGCCAGAGCCACACGGTGATGGCCCAGGCGAAGACGCTGGGGTCGGCGATCGCGGAGATCGTGGTGACGACCGAGCCCACCTCGACCACGAACATCACCGGGTTCTTGACCATCACCCGGGGGTCGAGCTTCTTCACCGCGTCCGGCAGGGACGCGACGATCAGCTTCGGGTCGAGCAGCCCACTGGAGACTCTGTGGGACGCCGCACCGTCGGTCTTGCCGCCCGGGGAGGGAGAAGACGAGGGAGAGGAAGGAAGCGTTGACGAGGACATCAGGAGGAGAGACCTTCCGCGATCGGCCCGAGAGCCAGGGCCGGGAAGTAGGTGAGGCCGACGACGATCAGGACGACGCCCGACAGGAGGCCCACGAACAGCGGCTTGTGGGTGGGCAGGGTGCCCGGAGTGGCCGGAACCGGCTGCTGCTGGGCGAGCGAGCCGGCCAAGGCCAGCACGAAGACCATCGGCAGGAAGCGGCCGAACACCATGCACAGGCCGAGCGCGGTGTCGTACCAGTCGGTGTTGACGGTGATGCCGCCGAACGCCGAGCCGTTGTTGTTGCTCGCGGAGGTGAAGGCGTACAGCACCTCGGAGAAGCCGTGGGCGCCCGAGTTGAGCATCCCGGCCCGCTCGCCCGGCAGGGCCATCGCCACACCGGTGCCGACCAGCACCAGCGCGGGGGTGGTCAGGATGTACAGCGAGGCGAACTTCATCTCCCGGCCGCCGAGCTTCTTGCCCAGGTACTCCGGGGTGCGGCCGACCATCAGACCGGCGACGAACACCGCGACGATCGCCAGGATCAGCATGCCGTAGAGGCCCGAGCCGGTGCCGCCGGGCGCGATCTCACCCAGCATCATGTTGAAGATCGTCAGCCCGCCGCCGAACGGCGTGAACGAGTCGTGGAACGCGTCCACCGCACCCGTCGACGTCAGCGTCGTCGACGCCGCGAACAGCGAACTCGCGGCGACGCCGAAGCGCTGCTCCTTGCCCTCCATCGCCGCACCGGCGGCCTGCAGGGCCGTACCGGAGTGCTGGGACTCGGCGAAGGTGATCAGGGCGGCCGAGGCGACCCAGAACAGGCCCATCACCGCGACGATCGCGTAGCCCTGGCGGTTGTCGCCCACCATCCGGCCGAACGTGCGGGGAAGGGCGAAGGAGATCACCAGCAGCAGGAAGATCTCCAGCCAGTTCGTGAACCCGGTCGGGTTCTCGAACGGGTGCGCCGAGTTGGCGTTGAAGAAGCCGCCGCCGTTGGTGCCCAGCTCCTTGATGACCTCCTGGGAGGCCACCGGTCCGCCCGGGATCTTCTGCACGTCGCCCGCGAGGTTGGTCACCTCGTGGAAGCCGTGGAAGTTCTGGACCACACCGTTCGCCACCAGGACGAGCGCGAAGACGAACGCGATCGGGAGCAGCAGGCGCAGGTTGATCCGGACCAGGTCGACCCAGAAGTTGCCGAGGCGGTCGGTCCGGTTCCGGGTGAACCCGCGGATCAGCGCCGCCACGATGGCGATGCCCACGGCCGCGGAGACGAAGTTCTGCACGGCCAGGCCCGCCATCTGCACCAGGTGGCCCATCGCGGACTCACCGCTGTAGGACTGCCAGTTGGTGTTGGTGACAAAGGAGATCGCGGTGTTCCAGGCCTGGTGGCCCTCCATCT
This sequence comes from Kitasatospora sp. NPDC101176, assembly GCF_044768035.1. Taxonomy (NCBI): domain Bacteria; kingdom Bacillati; phylum Actinomycetota; class Actinomycetes; order Kitasatosporales; family Streptomycetaceae; genus Kitasatospora; species Kitasatospora sp. NPDC101176. Next base: position 57,210 of record NZ_JBIWPA010000027.1, on the reverse strand, counting down.
GCTGGACGCCCAGGTTCAGCAGCAGGTAGCCCTGGAGCCGGATCAGGCCGTACAGGAAGAGGACGGAGACCGCCGAGAAGGCCAGCACCGAGCGCAGGTACACCGGCCACCGCTGATCGGCGTCACCGTCGACGCCGATGACCTTGTAGATGCCGCGCTCGACTCTGAGGTGCTTCGAGGTGGTCAGGATGCGGGCGATGTAGTCGCCCAGGGGCCGGTAGCACAGGGCCAGCGCGCCGACGAGGGCGAGGGCCTGCATCCAGCCCGCGAGAGTGGAGCTCATGTCAGAACTTCTCCGGGTAGATCAGCGCGAGAATGAGGTAGCCGACGAGTGCGACGGCGACGATGAGACCTGCGACGTTCTCGGCGCTCACAGCTTCTCCACCCCCCGCGCGATCAGGGCGATGACGGCGAACACGGCGACCGTGACACCGACGTAGATGAGATCGGACATGGGCTCCACCTGGGTGGCTGAGGGGACGTACCCGTGAACGGGCCCGAGGGCCCACACGGCACCGGCGGAAGACCGGCGGGAGCAGCCAACCAGCCTCCGGGGGCGCGCAGCGCGTCCCTGATGCCGTCCATACGGGTGCTCCGGAAACATTGACGCGGCCCTTATGTCGGCGTCATTCATCCGAGACCGCGGATTGTCCTGAACGTTTCGACGAGGCCTGCCGACACGCCCCCTCACCTGCCTACATCCGCATCCGCAGTCGGCAGACCACCGCGTCGGTGTGCCGGCGCAGTGCGCGGTCGATCACGGCGCCGCGCCGGTTCTGCAGCGCCCGCTGCCACCAGTGGGCGGGCTCCACCTCCGGGATCAGCACGGTCAGCCGGTCGTAGACGTGCTCCGCCCCCAGCTCGTTGACGAAGTCGGCGATCGGCCGCCCCAGCCGGCGGTGGCCGTCCGGGATCTCCACCAGCGGCACGCCCGGCCGCCACAGCTCCCAGTCCCGGCGCAGCGCCTCCGCTGCGGTCGGCTCGTGCACCACCGTCACCGCCATGACCTCGTCGCCCAGCGAGAGCGCCGCCGACAGGCCGTCCCGGGTGAGCCGGGTGATCGCCGTCACCGGGACGACGACCAGGCTGCGCTGCCTGGTCACCGGGCCGGGCACCCGGCCCAGCTCCAGCCGCTCGCCGATCCGCCGGTAGCTGCGGTGGACCGCCTCGAACAGCACCACCAGCAGCGGCAGGGCCACCACGATGCCCCAGGCGCCCTCGGTGAACTTGGTGCCGGTGACGACCAGCGCCGCGACGCCGGTGAGCAGCGCGCCGAAGCCGTTCAGCGCGGTCTTCCACCGCCAGCCGGCCTGGCGGTGCAGCCGCCAGTGCCGGACCATGCCGACCTGGCAGATGGTGAAGCCGACGAACACCCCGATCGAGAACAGCGGCACCAGGCTGTTGACGTCCCCGCCGGAGCCGACCAGCAGCAGCGCCGACACGGCGGCCAGGAACAGCACTCCGTACCGGTACACCTGGCGGTCGGCGCGCAGCGCGAACACGTGCGGGAGGTGGTTGTCCCGGGCGAGCAGGTCGAGCAGCACCGGCAGCCCGCCGAAGGAGGTGTTGGCGGCCAGGCCGAGCAGCACCACGGTGGCGAACTGGACGACGTAGAAGCCGGCGCCGTGGCCGAGCGAGGCGTCGGCGAGCTGGGCGAGCACGGTGACGCCCTCGACCGGCTGGAGGTGGAAGCGCCCGATCAGCACGGCCAGCCCGATCAGCATCACCCCGAGCAGCGCGCCGAGCGCGATCTCGGTGTGCTGCGCGCGCCTGACCCGCGGGGTGCGGAAGGAGGGGACGGCGTTGGCCACCGCCTCCACGCCGGTCAGCGCGGAGCAGCCGGCCGCGAAGGCCTTGAGCAGCAGCAGCGCGCCGACGGCAGTGGCGTTCTCGGCGAGCACCGAGGCGTGTCCTGCGGCGGCCGCGGTGCTCGCCGGGGCCGACCAGAACAGGCCGACCACGATGATCGCCATGATGGCGAGGACGAACACGGCCGTCGGCACCATGAACCAGCGCGCCGACTCGGCGATCCCCCGCAGGTTCACCGTGGTGACCAGGGCCAGCACGCCCAGGCAGAGCCAGACCCGCTGGTCGTACAGGCCCGGCACGGCCGAGGTCAGCGCGGCCACGCCGGCGGTGACCGAGACCGCGACGTTCAGGATGTAGTCGATCACCAGCGAGGCGGCCGCGGTCAGCGCCGTCCGGCGGCCCAGGTGCGCCTTGGCGACCGCATAGGCGCCGCCGCCGTCCGGGAAGGCCGCGATCACCTGCCGGTAGGAGGCGACCAGCACCGCCAGCAGCACGGCGATCGCCGCAGTCACCGGCAGCGTGAAGCCCAGCCCGTACCCGCCGGCGGCGGCCAGCACCAGGACGATCGACTCCGGCCCGTACGCGACCGAGGCCATGGCATCCAGCGAGAGCGCCGCCAGCCCGCCGAACACACTCAACCGATGCCGCTCGTCGCCCGCGCCGGTATCCGGCGGCTCGGGCTCGGCCGCGACATTCGGAATCGTGGTCTCTGGCATTCCTGGCTCCTCGATCGTGATGCTGACGATCGTGGAGCCACCCGGGGCAGCGTCCTCCGCTTCCTACACACCCTTGATGTCGGCAGCACCGGCCTTGATGCGATCTTGACGCCCCGGACAACGACTCGGCCCCCGGGGCGCCGCCGGTCCGCACAGCCGGACGGCGGGCCTCAGGGGCCGAAGGGGTGCACCCGGTGCCGGTGGCACGCGGCACCGGGTGGGTCTGTCGGGTTACTGCCCGGGCTTGCGGCCGTGGTTCGCCTTCTTCTTCCGCCGGGCCTTCTTCTTACGGGCGCGCTTGGACATCGTGCTCTTTCTCGCGGTACGTGGGTTGGGGAGGTTCAGACGGCCTGGCCGACCAGCTGGTCGGCGAGCTTGGCCAGCCGCTTCAGCGAGCGCTCCTCCTGGGCGACGGCCGCGGTCGACGAGATGACGCCGCCGTCGAAGTAGGCGCCGTTCGCGACGACCGTCTCCGGCAGGCAGAGCCGGACGACGGCCGCCGCGCCCTCGGCGGCCGGCGCGCCGACCCGCCCGTACAGCGGCAGCAGCGCCGTGTCGCACAGGCCCGGGTTGACGCTGACGGCGGTGATGCCGGAGCCGGCCGGGGCCATGTCGGCGGTCGCCATGGTCAGGGCGAGCTGCGACTGCGCGTATGCGGCGACCCGCGAGTACTTCTTCACCCGGTGCGGGTCCGACCAGTTCATCGAGGCGGTGCGGTGCAGGGAGGAGGAGACGTTGACGATCCGGGCGTCGCCGGCCGCCGACAGCGGGGCGCGCAGCAGCTTCGCCAGCAGGTGCGCGGCCAGGAAGTTGACCTGCAGCGAGACCTCGTTGCCGTCGTCGGTGAGGGTGCAGCGTTCGGGCGCCATCGCGGCGGCGTTGTTCACCAGCAGGTCCAGCGCCGGGTAGTGCTTGACGACCGTACCGGCCAGCACGGCGACCTCGGACAGCTTGGTGAAGTCGGCTGCCAGTTCGACGAGTTGGTCGCGGCGGGCTCCTGCGGCGACCAGGCGCTCCACGGCATCCTCCGCCTCGGCGGTGGTGCGGGCGTGCACGAGCACGGTCGCACCGTGCCCGGCGAGGAGCCGGGCGGTCTCCCAGCCGATCCCCGACGAAGCGCCGGTGACGAGGGCGGTGCGGGCGGACAGAACAGCGTCGGACATGACCCATCCAAGGGTGGAAAGGCATCGGCGGGGTGCGGGGGCGACGCGGCACGAAGCCGCTCGCCACCGGGGCCACCGATGCGAGAAGGGTGTGTTGCGAGGGAAGGCTCGTCCGTCCCCTGGCCCCCGGAGCCGGTCGGGGCAGGGGACGGACGGCGGTGATCGGCACGGGCCGGACGAACGGCACCCGGCCCGTGCCCGCGGCCGGCGGCGAGCGGGGTAGTGGCTCGGTCCTACCGGACGGCGGCGGCGACCGCGACAGCGCCGATCCGCGGCCGGCTATGCGGCGGGCGGTCGTGGTGGCGTGTCGAGCGGTGCATGCCCTCCATCAAAGCCTCCCCCCGATGCCGGGGGCAAGCTCGTTCACCCTCCCTGACGAAGCCCTGACGCGCGGTCGACGCGTCGTTGATGCTCAGGCTCCTGGACCCGGGGTTCTGCGAAAGTCCAGGGCTTCCGACCCGGTACGACGCGTGATCCAATGAGCCCATGGGGGACAGGCCTGCTCGGCGGCCTGCCCGGTCCCTTCAAGGGACGTGGGGGTGGCCATCTCAGCATGACCCTCCGCCACCCTTACGAGGAACGGAAGCTGACCTTCGACCGGCACGCCGAGTGGTACAAGTCGACGCACGTCCTGCTCCTGGCCGAGCTGATGACGCAGACGGTCGCTGCCGGCGACGCTCACCGGCTCGGCGACGCCGACTGGCTTGAATGGGCGGTCGGGCGCTTGGAGCTCGTGACGTCCTGGCCGATCGGCAGCCAGCCGGCGGCAGTGGTGCGAGCGGCCCTGAAGGACTGACCAGCTCTCGTCAGGAGGGCAAGCGATCATTCATCGTGCATCTCGAATAGCACAGCGGTGACCAACCGCAGGAGCGAGATCGCCAAGGTTCCGTCAGCAAGAGCCCTGTCGCTGCCAGGCTTTCGTCAACAAGCCGACACCTGTCGGCCGCGGTCTGCCGTACTGGACGGATGTCCGTCACCGTTCCGCCCATCACCGACTGGTTCACCCCCGAACAGCCCGGCGCGAGTGTCCTGCCCGGCCACGTCGGACGGAGTGCCCACGGCGGCTGGTGGGCGGACGACCCCGACACCGTCCGGGCACTCCTGGTGCACTGTGGGCCGGAACGGCTGCTGCACGGAGATCCCGGACATCTGGACCCGAGCGTCCTCGCCCGCTACGGGCGCGGGCAGTTCCACGCCCCGGACCGCTTCCTTCCCCTGTTGGGGCGCACCTTCAGTCACATCACCCCGTGGATCCGCGTGCTGCACGTCCACACGGAGCAGGCTCGGCCGGTCTCCCGCAACACCGCAGCCTGGGTACGCCCGCTGAACTCCGCCGACGAGACCCACCTCGACCGGTTCGCCCGCCGCGCCTTCTCCGCAAACCGCCCGGGGCTCCCGCACTGGGTCGCCGAGACCTGGGGCGGCCATCGCGCGCTCGCGGCGAGCGGCTTCGCCTGGGGTGCGTTCCTCGGGCCGTACCTGGCCTCGCTTGCCTGCGGCTACCTCGCCGGACGGAACCACCTGGACATCGCGGTGGCGACCGACCCGGCGTTCCAACGGCTCGACCTCGCACTCGCCTGCGTCCGTGCCGCCACGACCGCCGCCCGCGCCCAAGGCCTCGTTCCGACCTGGTCGGCGCCGCGGAGCAACCACGCCAGCCGGGCCCTCGCCGGAGCTGCGGGCTTCCGGCCCGTGCGACAGGAGGTGGTGTACTGGGCCGGCCCGGCCGCCACTCCTTGACGAACACGTGCCCGATGGGACGTCAGGGAGCTGTCAAGGAAGCGGCGCCGCACGCCAAGTCGCCGTCAAGGCGGGCATGTCGTGTGAAGATCCGGTGCTTCGCTGTCCGGCGTTCCCCCGTCGTTCCCCGAACCGCCGCCCCTCTCCCGGGCGGCCCGGAAGGTCCCCGAGACGATGCGCCGTTCGGCCCTCACCCCACCGGACACCACCCCCGACCAGCAGAACTGGTTCCGCCGCCCGGACCCCGTACCCGAGGAGCCGCCGCAGCACGCAAGCCACCGGCCCACCGGCCCGAAGGGGCGCCGTCGGCTCATCACCCGACGGCAGCTGTCCGAGGCCCTGCCCGCCGCCGCCCGCAAGCTCCACCCGCGCATGATGATGCGCAACCCGGTGATGCTGGTGGTCGAGACCGGCTCCGCCCTCACCACCATCAGCGCTGTCATCCACCCCAGCGTGTTCGCCTGGGTCATCAGCTTCTGGCTCTGGCTGACCGTGCTGTTCGCCAACCTCGCCGAGGCCGTCGCCGAGGCACGCGGCAAGGCCCAGGCCGACTCACTGCGCCGAGCGCAGGCCGGGACGACGGCCCGGCGGCTGCTGCACTGGCGGGTCGGCACCCGCGACCACCGCCACGAGGTCATCCCCGCCGAACAGTTGCTGCTGCACGACATCGTCCTCGTATCCGCCGGTGAAGTGATCCCGCAGGACGGCGAGGTGGTCGAGGGGGTCGCCACCGTCGACGAATCGGCGATCACCGGGGAGTCCGCACCCGTCATCCGGGAGTCCGGCGGCGACCGCACCGGCGTCACCGGCGGCACGAAGGTGCTCTCGGACCACCTCGTCGTCCGGGTCACCTCCCGGCCCGGGCAGAGCTTCGTCGACCGGATGATCGCCCTGGTCGAGGGCGCGAACCGGCAGAAGACCCCGAACGAGATCGCGCTCAACATCCTGCTCGCCTCGCTCACCATCGTCTTCCTGCTGTCCGTGGTCTCGCTCCAGCCGATGGCCATCTACGCGAACGCGCCCCAGACCACCATCGTGCTGGTCGCGTTGATGGTCGCGCTGATCCCGACCACGATCGGCGCTCTGCTCTCCGCGATCGGCATCGCCGGGATGGACCGCCTGGTGCAGCGCAACGTGGTCGCCCTCTCCGGCCGCGCGGTGGAGGCCGCCGGGGACGTCGACGTGCTGCTGCTCGACAAGACCGGCACCATCACCCACGGCAACCGCCGGGCGGTTGCCCTGCACCCGCTGCCCGGCGCGACCACCGAACAGCTCGCCGAGGCCGCCCAGTTGGCCTCCGTCGCGGACGAGACCCCGGAAGGGCGCTCACTCGTCGAGCTGACCAACCGTCAGTACTGGGTGCCGCGCCGCTCCCCAGGTGAACTCGGCGAGCAGCAGCCCGTCCCGTTCACCGCGCACAGCCGGATGAGCGGCGTCGACCTCGCCTGGCCCGACGGCAGCACCTGCCTGATCCGCAAGGGCGCCGCGAGCGCCGTCGCCCGCTGGGTGGTGGACTCCGGCGGACGGCTCCCGATCGAGGCCAAGCCGCTGGTCGACCGCATCGCCGAAGCCGGCGGCACCCCGCTGCTGGTCGCCGTCCACGACCGGCACGGCGCCCGCGCACTCGGCGTCGTCGAGCTCAAGGACGTGGTCAAGGAGGGCATCGCCGAACGCTTCGCCGAACTGCGCCGCATGGGCATCCGCACGGTGATGGTGACCGGCGACAACCCGCTCACCGCCAAGGCCATCGCCACCGAAGCCGGCGTCGACGACTACCTCGCCGAAGCCACCCCCGAGGACAAGCTCGCCCACCTGCGCCGCGAGCAGGCCGCCGGCAACATGGTCGCGATGACCGGCGACGGCACCAACGACGCCCCCGCCCTCGCCCAGGCCGACGTCGGCGTCGCCATGAACTCCGGCACCCCCGCCGCCAAGGAGGCCGGCAACATGGTCGACCTCGACTCCAACCCCGCCAAACTGATCGACATCATCCGGGTCGGCAAACAGCTCCTCATCACCCGCGGAGCGTTGACCACCTTCTCGATCACCAACGACGTCGCCAAGTTCTTCGCGATCATCCCCGCGATGTTCGCGACCGCCTACCCCGGACTGCACCACCTCAACATCATGGAACTGCACAGCCCCACTTCGGCGATCGCCTCCGCGATCATCTTCAACGCCCTGATCATCGTCGCGCTGATCCCGCTCGCCCTGCGCGGTGTCCGCTACCAGCCCGCCTCCGCCACCGACCTCCTGCGCCGCAACCTGCGCGTCTACGGCCTCGGCGGGCTCATCCTGCCCTTCCTCGGCATCAAGGCCATCGACCTGCTCATCCAGTTCGTCCCCGGCCTCGGATAGCGGACCCGCCCGCCGCCTCCGGAACGACACCGAGGCGGCGGGCGGGCATCAACCGACGCGACGCCCGGCCCCGTCGCCCGCCGAAAGGCGCTCGACGCGGATCGCCCGGCGCGGCAACGCAGCGGGCAGGGAGAGCAGCAAGGCAGCGGCAGTGAAGAGGACGAAGTGCTCGCTCTCGATCTCCACGCCGGACCAGCCGAGCTCGGCATGGCGGTGCTCGACGAAGGCGTTGCAACACACCCACGCCGCCAGGCCGACCAGCGGCGCGGCCAGGGGCCGGGAGCAGGCTCCGGCCAGCGCGGCCAGTGCGATGTACGCGATGTACGGGAACCAGCCGGCGTGGAGCTCGCCCAGCCGGCCGAGGCCGAGCGCGAGTGCGCCCCCGGCGACCAGGGCCACGGTGACCGACACCGCGATCGGCAAGCGGTCGAGGACGGGGTGGTACCGACGGCCGCCGGGGCGGGCGGAGTACATGCGCATCGTCCTGTCCCAGCTTCGCCGCGAGTTCGTTCGAGGCCAGCAAACCGACGGGCCCACGGCCCCTCGCCCCGCGTTGACGAGATCCTTACGCCGACGCCCGGATTCACAACGCGATCTTGACGCCCCGGATCGCCGACCGGTCCGCGCCATCGGATCAGGCCACCGCGCGGACCAGGCTGATCACGTAGGCGGTACCGCCGCCCGGTGCCTCCTCGACGGCCAGCTCGCCGTTCATCGCCTCCACGAAGCCCCGTGCCACCTCTGGCCCCGCCCCCTCCCGACCGACGGTCTCGCCGCCGTGGACGGTGACCCGGACGTCCACCCGCCCGGCCACCGGGCCGGCGTCGACCGCCACCGGCCCTGCTCCCGCCGCTCCCAGGGCCAGGAGGTCCGCGAACGCCCGCTCCAGGAGCCCGGGATCGGCGAGCACCCGCGGCAGCTCCGACCCCAGGTCGACCCGCACGCCGGGCAACCCCTCGGCTGCGGCCCGCACCACCTCGGCTACCGCCGTCGGCCGCAGCACCACCGGCATCACCCCGGCTCGCAGCCGGCTCAGGTCCAGCAGGTTGGCGATCAGCCGCTCCATCCGTTCCACCTCGCTGCCGATCCGCCGCCCGTTCGGGTCCGGCATCCGCTCGGCCGCCCGACGCACCGCCGCCAGCGGCGCGCGCAGGTCGTGTCCGACGGCTTCCAGCAGCGCGGTGTGCAGCGCGTCGGCGTGCGCGAGCACCTCGGCCGCCGATGCCTGCGCGAACAGGCGTTCCCGCTCCCGGGCCAGCTTCAGCTGGGTGACGTACGGACCGAGCAGCCGGGTGTCCTCCTCGGTGAGCGGCGTACCCCGCAGGACGAGGACCGCCTCGTCCCCCAGGTCGACGGAGAACGACGCCTCGTCGGGCAGCAGCGGCACCTCCGCCCCGGCCGAAGCCGCCGGTTGCCAGAGCGCGCCCGTACGAACGAGTACGGCAGCCGCGTCCAGCCCGAAGACCTGCCGCAGCTCCGCCACCAGATCGGAGGACACCCGTGCCCCCGATTCCACCGTCTCGCCCGCCAGCCTGGTGAGAACGGCCGCCTCCGCGCGCGCCCGGTCCGCCTGCTGCGAGCGACGCGTCAGACCGTCGATCAGATGGGAGATCACCCCCGCCACCGCGAGGAAGACCAGCAGCGCCGCGACGTCAGCACCCTGTTCCACCGTCAGGCTGTACCAGGGCGTGGTGAAGAAGTAGTCCGCCGCCAGCGCCCCGGCCGCCGTACTGCCCGCGGCCGGCAGCAGCCCGCCCAGCCGGGCCGTCCCCGCCACCACCAGCAGCAGGCACAGCAGCACGCCGGACAGGCCGAGCGAGTCGCGCAGCGGCGACAGCGCCCAGGCCAGGGCGACCGCCCCGGCCGACCCGAGCAGCCACGCCAGTCGGCGCCGCCGGACCGGGACCAGCGCCGGGCGGCGCCTGCGGGGCGCGGGCGGCACCGTCAGCAGTCCCGGCTCCGGCGGCGGCAGCACACGCACGTCGATCGGGCCGGCCAGCCGGATCACCCGGTTGATCACCGAACCGGAGACCAGCTCGCGCAGCCTGCTCCGGCTGGTGGGCCCGAGCAGGAGCTGCGTGGCGCTCTCCGAGCGGGCGAAGTCCACCAGCGTCCGGGCCACGTCGTCGCCGCTCACCTCCACGTAGGTGCCGCGCAGCTCCCGGAGCAGCTCCCGCTGCGGCACCAGGCCCGGCGGCTCGCGCTCGACCGTGCCGTCGTCCAGGCGGACGTGCACGCCGATGAGGTCCCCGTGCACCCGGGTCGCCGTGCGGGCGCCCCGGCGGATCAGGTGCTCGCCCTGCGGGGCGCCGTTGAGGGCGACCATGATCCGTTCCTTGGTCTCCCAGGGCGCCCGGATGCCGTGCCGGGCGCGGTAGTCGGCGAGCTCCTCCTCCACCCGGTCCGCGAGCCAGAGCAGCGCCAGCTCTCGCAGCGCGCCGAGGTTGCCGGCCCGGAAGTAGTGGTCGAGCGCCACGTCGATGCGGTCCGGCGGGTAGACCTCGCCCTGCGCCATCCGCGCCCGCAGCGCGTCCGGGCTCAGGTCGACCAGCTCGATCCGGTCGGCGGCGCGGACCACCTCGTCGGGGATGGTCTCCCGCTGGGCGACGCCGGTGATCTGCTCGACGACGTCGTTCAGGCTCTCCAGGTGCTGGATGTTGAGCGTCGTCGCCACGTCGATGCCGGCGTCCAGCAGTTCCCGCACGTCCTGCCAGCGCTTCGTGTTCCGCCCGCCGGGCACGTTGGTGTGCGCGAGCTCGTCCACCAGGGCGAGGGCCGGGCGGCGCGCCAGCAGTGTGTCCAGGTCGAGCTCGGTCAGCTTCACGCCCCGGTACGACACTGGCCGCCGGGGAAGCACCGGCAGGTCCCTCAGCTGCTTCTCCGTCCCGTGCCGTCCGTACGTCTCGACCAGGCCGACCACCACGTCCAGCCCCTCACCGCGGAGCCGCCGCCCCTCCCGGAGCATGGCGTACGTTTTCCCGACCCCCGGCGCCGCTCCCAGGAACACCCGCAGCTTGCCGGTCACCGCCGTCCCGCCGCCTCTCTCCGCTTTCAGGTCCATGCTCCGCCCCTTTGTCGACAGAGGCTCTACCCGACGTGGACGCGCGGGCGCCGGGAGGGGTCCGGCTCCGCTTCGCGCAACACCTCGCGGGTGACGGGGGCGACCTCGCCCTGGCCGAACAGGAAGAAGCGCAGGAAGTGGCCGACCGGGCCGCCCTCGGTCCACTCGAAGTAGATGTGCGGGATCTGCCCGGTGCGGTCCCGGATCGTCAGCAGCAGGGCCGCCAGGGCGTTGGGGACGCTGGTGCTCTCCAGCGACAGCACCCGGTACCGGTCGTGCAGCACCTCGCCGTGCACGTCGAGCACCGACTCGAACTCCGACGGGTCGCGAACCGTCACCTCGACGAAGACCAGGTCCAGGTCGGCCGGGATGTCGTGGTGCGCCCGGATCTCCCGCTTCTTCTCCTGGTACTCCGCCAGCGCGCGGTCGTTCGGCTCGTTGGCGATCAACCGCATCGGCCGGTAGGTGTAGTCGCGGACGAACCGCTCGGCGGCCTCGTCCAGCACCACGTGGGTCACGCGCAGTTCGAAGGCCCGCTTGAGCCGGGACAGGAGGGAGACGAGGACGATCCCGCCGATGAAGCAGGCGCCGATCTTGACGCCGTCGGGCCGTTCGGCGATGTTCGCGCCCGTCGTGTACAGGAACACCGCCGCGATCACGGCGAAGCCGATGGTCCAGTTCCGCTGCCGGGCCTTGTGGGCGGCGATGGTGACGGCGATCGCGGCCGAGGAGATCAGTACCAGCACACCCGTCGCGTACGCGCCGCTCTGGGCGTCCACGTTCGCGTCGAAGAGCCATGTCACCAGGAACCCGATCAGGGTCAGCACGATCACCATCGGCCGCACGGCCCGCGCCCAGTGCGGCGCCATGCCGTACCGCGGCAGGTAGCGCGGCAGCAGGTTGAGCATCCCGGCCATCGCCGACGCCCCGGCGAACCAGAGGATCGCGATGGTCGAGATGTCGTAGACGCTGCCGAAGGCGCTGCCCAGGTTCTCATGGGCCAGATAGGCCAGGGCACGGCCGTTGGCCGGCCCGCCCGCCTCGAACGCCGCCTTGGGAATCAGCACGGTGGTGATGAAGCTCGTCGTGATCAGGAACGCGCTCATGATCAGCGCGGCGGTGGTGAGCAGCTTGCGGGCGCCCCGGATCCGGCCGGTCGGCCTCTCCTCGGTATCCTCCGGATCACCCTCGATGTGCGGCATCACCGCGACGCCGGTCTCGAAGCCGGACAGACCCAGTGCGAGCTTCGGGAAGACGACCAGCGCGACGCCGATCATCGCGATCGCGTTGCCGTGCTCGGCGGTCAGCGCGTCCGTCCAGTCCGTCACGACGTCCGGGTTCTGCAGCACGTGCCAGAACCCGTTCACCACCACGACGACGTTGAGCGCGAGGTAGACCCCGACCAGGAACACCGCCAGGCCGATCGCCTCGCTGAACCCCTTGAGGAAGACGCCGCCGAGCAGCGCGACCAGCAGCAGGGTGATCAGCATCTGCTTGCCGGACAGCGCACTGTGCAGACTCGGGTTCTCCACCAGGTGCGCGGTCGCGTCCGCCGCCGACAGGGTGATGGTGATCATGAAATCGGTGGCCGCGAAGCCGAGCAGCGCGAGGACGAACAGCTTCCCCTGCCAGAACGACAGCAGCCGCTCGAGCATCGCGATGGAGCCCTCGCCGTGCGGGCTCTCCTGCGCCACCCGCCGGTACACGGGCAGCGCACCGAACAGTGTCACGATCACCAGCACGACCGTCGCCACCGGCGACAGCAGCCCGGCCGCGAGGGCGGCGATGCCGGGCTGGTAGCCGAGCGTCGAGAAGTAGTCCAGGCCGGTCAGGCACATCACCCGCCACCAGCGCTGGCCCTTGTGCTCGACCGGCGCCTCCGCGTGCGGCCCCGGGTACTGCTTCGCCATGTCGGACAGGCCCTCCAGCAGCCACGCCCGAAACCTCGTCCGCCGCGTCGACGCAGCCGCACCCGACGAACTCACCCTGCGCCCCTGTCCTCGTCCCCGAACCCGGCGCCACCGAGGCGGCGGCAGGGCGAAACGCTATGTGGCCAGCCGCTTCGCTCCCGGCAACCGCCCGCACGATGTCGCCCCATTGGTCCAGTGGCCACCCAGCACACCGACAACCTGACGGGCCATCGGCAACGTCAGCACCGAGTCGGCATTGGTCCGACTAGGGTGCGTCCAGTCGACGTCGGGGCAGGCCCGGACGGCCCAGCGTGCGACCACCCGCCGGGCCACGGGACTCAGCCGTACGGGGCGTCCTGCGGCGTCTGCGGCTCGGGCGTACGCGTGGGGCCACTGAGTCACCGGGTCCGTGAAGCCGACGGCGACCTTGGCGGCGCCCTGGATCATGTCGGTGAGCTTGGCCGCGAGGCGGCGTCGGGCGTCCGAGGCCGGGCAGGCCGGGGTTCCGCTTGGTATGGCGGGCATGCGATACTCCGTGCTTCGTAGGAGCGTGCGCGGCGGTCCTCGTGCGAAGAAGTCCCGCTGCGCGCGTGGTTGTGAACGGCGCCTTCCGGGGCGCCGGGCCCGGCGTCCGGAGTTGGTAGCTCCAGGACGCCGGTCTCATTTCAGGGCTCGACCAGCCAGTCCTCCGTGCCGACCTCCCCTTCGCCCGCCGCCGGTGTCCGTGGCGGGAGCAGCACCATAGGGGCACAGCTTCGACAGATCCAGCCCGTTCCCGGGCCCTCGGTGCGCCCGGCCATGAGGGCGAGCACCTTGTCACTCACCGTGAGTCCGGGTTCCGCGCCATGCCCCCACGTCAAGGGAAATTCGGGCACCAAACGATCTCCGACCCAGCTGAACGTTCATTATGTGATTCCTCATCAAACGGACCCGGCGAGTCCGTGGCGCGATGAATACATTAGGTAGCGGGCCGCTTTTCGGTCAATAAATTCGGGCGTCTACGCGGGTAGGAGCCGCGCATTTTCGGAGACTGAGAAACGATCTTCCCTACCCTCGAAGCCAGGGATCTGCCAGCAAAGAACCCAGTCGCCACAGGCTCCGACCTTGGATGCTGACCGTGAGCAGGCAGCTGATTTCGGCAACTCAGCGTGACGTGATGAATACCACGTGCCATACTCTGTAGGGCTGTACCCCTATATGCGCGGACGAAATAGCCGTTCCCGGCGACGGGTATATTCGCTGTCCGGGGTCGTCACCGAGGGCCCCGGGAAAGCACATAAAATATCTAGGATTGAACAACATGCGCGCAATAGCCGTGCGGGAGTTCGGCGGCCCCGAGGTTCTGGAGCCGACCGAGATGCCCGAGCCGGAGCTCCGCCCCGGCTACCTCCGCCTTCGGACCCGGCTGGCCGGCGTCAACTACGCAGACATCCATCTCCGCGAGGGCACGTACCCGGCTCCCATGCCCGCCCCGTTCATCCCCGGCAACGAAGTACTCGGCGTCGCCGAGGACGGCCGCCGATACGTCGCCCTCAGCCGCGGCGGTGGCTACGCCGAGACGACGCTCGTCCACCGCAAGCTCAGCTTCGAGGTCCCGGACGGCGTCGCCGACCACGACGCCGTCGCCCTTACGCTGCAGGGCAACACGGCCTGGCACCTGCTCTTCACCGACCTGCGTGTGACCGCCGAGGACACCCTCCTCGTCCCGGCCGCCGCCGGCGGTGTCGGCTCGCTCGCCGTCCAGCTCGCCAAGCACGTCGGCGCGAAGGTCGTCGCGATGGCCTCCAGCGAGGAGAAGCGCCGAACGGCTCTCGGTCTGGGCGCGGACGCCGTCGTCGACTCCTCCACCACCGACGGCCTCACCGAACGGATCGTCGATGCCGCAGGCGGCCCCGTGTCCGCCGCCCTGGAGATGACCGGCGGCGACGTCTTCCACGCCACCCTCGCCGCCCTCACCCCCCGCGGCAGGATGTCCGTCTTCGGAGCCGTCACCGGAGTCGAGGGGCTCGTGCCCATCACCAGCCTGCTCGCCGGGTCGAAGGCCGTGAGCGGCTTCTGGCTCCCGAACCTCTACCCCTCGCGCACGCACCTCAAGGACTCGATGTCCGCGCTGTTCGCCGCGGTCGCCGACGGCTGGCTCAAGCCGCTGAACGGTCCGGTCTACAAGCTCGGGCAGGCCCGCCAGGCCCACCATGACCTCGCCGCACGCCTCACCACCGGCAAGGTCGTCCTTGACGTCGACTTCTGATCGACTGCTCACCCGCCTGTCTCGCATGCCCTCGTCCGACGGGTTATCGCGGAACACCGCCCTCACGCCGCCGAGCGGCGGCACGACCCACTCGGAACCACCCATGAAGATCAGCACCACGTCCGCGATCGCCGCCGTACCGGAACAACGGCAGAACGACGCGCCGAGCAAGCCACCCTCCTCCCTCGCGGCCCGCGCCTTCGCCGTCCAGCAGGCCTTCACCCGCCTGCCCGGCGACGTTCACTCGCTGCGCGCCATCGCAAACGCCGCCGGCCTCGACGACGCCACCACCCACCGCATCCTGCAGACCGGCGTCAGCGACGGCGTCTTCGAGCAGGTCAGCCGCGGTCGCTACCGCCTCGGCACCGGTACCGCCCGCGCCGGCGTCCAGGCCATGGCGCACTCACCCGGCGCCGCCTCAACCCACGGCGTCCTCGAACGCCTCCACCAGGCCACTGGCGGACTCGCCCTGCTCTACGTCCTCGCCCCCTTCGGCGGCGCGAAGCGGCTCTGTACCGACTACGTCATCGGCGACATGGACCCAGCCGAAGTCGGTATGTCCGCCGCCGACGTCGTCTCCGTCTCCCGCTCCCTGCGCACCGGAGCCTCCGGCCGCGTCATCCTCGCGTATCTGCCCCAGACCATCCAGGACCTCGTCCTCGCCGAAGAGGTTCCACCCACCGCCGGGCCCGGTGTCATCCGCGACAACGACGCACTCGCCGCGACCCTCGACGAGATCCGACAGCTCGGTTTCGGCGTCGGCCGCCAGGAGTGCATGCCCGGATGGGACTCCGTCGCCGCGCCGGTCCTGTGGCACGACTCCATCATGGGCGCCGTGCTCCTGCTCAAGCGCTCCAGCGAGATGCCGGCCGACCTGCGCCCGTTGATCTACCACACCCGCAAGGCCGCCGAGTACATCAGCGAGCTGACCGCGCGCCCTCTCCCGGCCGCGATGTAGGCCAACGACTGGCCCTCGGGAAACCGTTGATTTCACCCGGTCGAACGGCTGGAGCTCAAAGGCGGTCGCAGGGTGTTCAGATGACGGCCCGGTGCTCTGCGAACCAGGGAGCGCCGGGCCGTGTCCCACCGCATGGGACGGCGGGTACCTTCGCGGTACAGCGACGCACCAAGAAGGGATTCATCATGGCGCAGTCACGCGACACTGCCACGCCTCCGTCCACGTATCGGGGCCTGATCCTGGACTTCGCCGGGGTCCTGACCACGGATGCGCTTGAGGTGCACCGGGAGTGGTGTGTCCGTGAGGGACTCGACTCCGAGGCGTGGCGGCGCACACTGAACACGCACCCCGTGGTCCGGCAGCTGTACGTCGACCTTGAGCGGGGAGCACTGAGCCAGGCGGAGTGGAACCGGCAGGCGGCACCGTACCTCGGGCTGAGCGATCACGAGAATCTGATGGGCCGGGCGTGGGCCGACGTCCGGCCGGCGGTCGAGATGGTGGCTCTCGCCAAGGCCGCCCGCGAAACCGGGTACATGGTTGCGATGCTGTCGAACAGCTTCGGCCTGGACCCGTTCGACCCGTACGCCGCCTGCGGGGTGTGGGAGCTGTTCGACGTGACGGTGGTGTCCGAGCGGGAGGGTCTCGCGAAGCCGGACCCTGCGATCTACCGCCTGACGCTCGATCGCATGGGGCTTCCCGGTGAAGCGTGCGTGTTCGTTGACGACCATCCGGTGAACCTTCCGCCGGCCGAGGAACTCGGGATCACGACGGTGCTCGCCGACGGGGAGCCCAGCACCACTGCCCGGGTGGCGGCCCTGCTCGGCATCGGTGCCCGTGTCTGAGTCACTTGCCGACTGGCCACGCCCCGCACGTCAACTGACGCACGGGGCGTGACCGTTCTCTGTCATACCCCCACCCTGCGGGGGTACCGTCCCGGGAAGGCCACAACCTGAGACGGAGTCAGCCTATGACCCTCTGGGCGGAACGCACCACGGCAGAACGAGTCAAGATCCTGCGCGGCAGAGCCGTGACACAGGAGGCCTTGGCAGAGAAGTCGGGGGTTTCCCTCGGCACGATCCGGAAGCTGGAACAGGGCGGCAACCTGTCGCTGCCATCGCTGCTGAAGGTGGCCGTCGGCCTCGGCACGGACGTGTCGGTGATCCTCGGTCAGCAATCTCCTCGGCGGGGCATGGAGCTGGACGAACGCGCCGCCCTCCGGGCGGTCTCGGCGGCCGTACACGACACCGGCCTCGGCATCGGCACCGACGTGGAGCCCGGCAGCCTGGACGACCTGCGGCACGCTGCGCGGCAGGCGGACGCCGCGTTCTGGAACGCCCGGTACGTGGAGCTCGGCGCGATCCTCTCCCGGCTGCTGCCCGAGGCGTGGGCCCTCTACGACGTCGCCGGGCCCGACCGGCGCGAAGCCGCCGGCGGGGTGCTGGCCGACGCCTTCCAGACCGCCGCCGTCATGGCCAACGTCCTCGGTGCCCGCGACCTCGGGTACACGGCGATCACCCACGGCCGCAACGTCGCAGAGCGAATCGGCGACGATTTGCGGTCGGCCCATCTGATGGCCTCGCTGTCGTGGATCTGTCTCCGGGACGGCCATACGGCCAAGGGCGTTCAGGTCGCGGAGCGCGCTGCGGCCAAGGTGGAACCGAGGATGTCCGACAGCGACCCTGACCGGCTCAGCGTGTACGGGCAACTCGTCACCAACGCGGCCGTCGCCGCCTCTCGCGGCGGCGCGAAGGCGGACACCGCCCGCGACTACCTGAGCCAGGCCCACGCGGTGGCCGCGCGGCTCGGACAGGAACATGCCCGCGGCCATCAAGGTCAGCCGTTCGGGCCGGCATATGCGGCCACCCAGGCCATGTCAGTGGCAATGGCACTCGGCGACACCTCCGCGGCACTGCGGCTGATCCAGACAACCCGTCTACACCCGGAGATGCCCTTGGCGACCAGGGCGCGGTTCCACCTGGACGTAGCGCTGACACGCACCGAGACGCGGCAGTGGGAGGCCGCCGCAGCGGCCTTGAAGGAAGCATGCCGGATGGCCCCGACATGGGTGCGGCACCAGGCACTTCCCGGCGTGATCACGGACCGGATCGCGGACGTGTCGGTGTCGATGGCGCGCAGTGTCGCGCAGGCCGCCGGCGTCCCACTGGTCATCAGATAGGGACTATGTCGGGACGTGGTGCCGCCGCAAGCAGCGGGAACGCGCCGCTACCACGGTCCGTGGCACCCTGCCGACGACGTCCCAACGGGTACCACGGAGCGTGGTAGTCGGCCCTCCGCGACTTCGGTTGCTACCACGCTCCGGGTCTTCACTGACGGTGATGAGACAGTGACAGTGGTCTGCATGACCAGCGATCACCAACGAACGGTCGGCTGCGTCCCCGTCGCGATCTACCTCTGCGCCGGCGACGCACCCGCCGCCGATCTTCTCGCGGCTCACGTCCGTGACTTCGCCGAAGCCCGTCAGTGGACCGTGGCCCTGCTCGCGGTGGACGTCGACGCCACGGAGCCCCTCATCGCTCGCCCCGGTTGGCAGACCGTCACCGACGCACTGTCGGAGCACATCGTCGCCGGAGTCGTCACCTGGACGCGCGGCATGGTCCACGACGACCCCATGGCCACCCCGCACCAGCAGACCGCCGTCTTCGACCGGCTGGCGACCGTCCTGCGCGAGCGCGGAGCGTTCCTCGCCGTTGCTACTCGCCCTGCTGCCCCCGCCGACGCGATTCCGCCTCGCCGCTCCCCGGGCGACCACTGGCGACGGCGAGAGCTCACGTCCTCGGCCGTCGGCCTGTTCACCCCACGCCGCGCTGCCGGACTCGGCTCCGACCCGAGGGCCACCGGATGCTGACCCCGACGGGCGCTGGGCGACCCGCGTGGACCGTGCGATGACCACCACCCTGGAACTCGCTACAGGGACCGCCGAGGTGCCCTCGCCGGCGCCGCCGGGCCCGGCGACTTTGCGCCTGCCGTACGCCGCGGAGTCGGCCGCAGCGGCCCGCCGCCTCGTCCGCGCCAAGCTCACCGAGTGGGAGCTGCCCGACCTCGTCGACGACGCTCTGTTGATCATCTCCGAGTTGGTTGCCAACGCGGTTGGCACCGGCTGTCAGACGCACATGGTCGTCGCCATCCGACGCCCGACCGACCGCACGGTGCGGCTGCTGGTGTCTGACGGGTCGGCGTCCCTGCCCGTACGGATCGACGCCGGCCCCGACGCCGAGTCCGGACGTGGCCTCGACCTGGTCCACAAGCTCACGAATGCCAAGTGGGGGGTGCAACTCTGGCCCCGGGGAAAGGTCGTCCACGCCGACCTGCCTACCACGCATGCCTGGCGGTGCTCCGAGGGATCGAAAGCCGGGCCTTCTGCCTGACGCTCGTCTCCTCAGCACCCGCTCGGGCTCCCGAGCCTGGCATGCCCGTCTGCCCCGCGCCGGCAACCGGGAGCCACCCGGCCCCTGCCGCTTCCGGTCAGTGATCCAGATGATTGCGCTCCACATGGAGCGGCACCCCACCGCGCACCGCCTTGGTTCTGGCTCAAGGCGAGCCACCCACGACTTCAAGGGATGTGGTCTGCTGTGTTCACCAGTGTCCCGCCGCAGTGGAGATCAGGCAGCTATCTCGGCTCTCAGCTGCTCCAGAGCTCCGCCCGCCTGTTCCCTGACTTCGGGCAGACGTCGGCCGGCCCGGACCACGCGCTGGAGCTGGTGCGGCAGGCGGTGGAGGGTTGCGCCGTCGACCGCGGCGCTGAGCTGTTGCGCTGCGCCGGTCGGGTCTCCCTTCCGCAGCAGCACCTCACCGGCGGTGATCGCCGCGATGATCCGCCACTGGGACGTCGCTGCGAGACCGGTGGCCGGTGCCCGGTCGAGCTGCCGGACCGCCTCAGCGACCCGTCCGGTGGCCATGAGACCTCGAAGGCGGACTTCGTGGAGTGTGAACTCGGAGAACAGGGCGGTAGGCGTCACATCGTTCAGCAGCCGGCGGCCCTCATCGACAGCGGCGTCGAAGACGGCAGGGTTCCCTGCGGCTCCGGCGGCGCGGGCGAGCAGCACGATGGCCTCGGCGCGCTCGGTGGCGGTACGGGAGATGTCGCGTGCCTGCCCCAACCTCTCCAGTGCGCGAAAGTGCAGGCCGGACTTGCGAAGTTCGTTGCCGTGGTGGCGCAATGCGTGAGCGTGCAGGCCCGGATCACCCAAGCGCCGGGCGACGCTCAGTCCCTTGCCGGTCCAACGGGCTGCGGCAGCCAGGCGCTCTTCCGGGAGCACGTGACCGAGCGCGACGCCGAGGCCCACGCGGGCCCTCGCAAGCAGGCGCAGGGTGTCGAGGTCGGCGTGGCCGTCGGCGGTCCGGGCCTCCAAACGAGCGACCAGCGGCCACAGCTCGGCGACCGCAGTGGTGGCCTGCCCGGCCTGGCGGGCGACCTCGGCCAGACGCAGCACGGAGTCGGCGAGCTGGATCAGGAGTTGGTGGTCTCCGTCGGCGTCGTCGGTGATGCCGAGGCAGTGCGGCGGGAGGCCGAGGCGTTCGGCGATGTGGCGCAGGGCACCGATGTCGGTGATGGTGCGCGAGCCGGTCTCGATGCGGGAGACGTAGCTGGTGGAGTAACCGAGAAGGTCCGCGAGCCCCTGTTGCGGCAGGGCGTGGAGTTCGCGGTAGAGCTGGAGGATTTCGGGCAGGGCACGGCGGCGCAGGATGCCCTGGGCTCTGGGTGTGGTCCAGTGCCAGCGGATTCCGCCGTAGGGGTCGATCCCAGCCACGGGTCAGGCCTGGTCGTGTTGTTCGTACCAGCGGGCGATGGAGTCCTTGTAGCCCTGCGGCATGACCAGCCCGGGTACCTGGTCGCGGCGGAAGAGGCCGGCTTCCTTGTGCTCGTGGCTGACGACCGGGGCCCGGTGTGCGTCACTGGCGGTGCAGCCGTAGGTGACGATGAAGACCTTGCGGCCGGGGATCGGCTCGTACATCCACACGTCGAGCAGCGGACCGGCAGTCGCCGTCCAACCACTCTCCTCCTGGATCTCGGTGACCACCCGCTGCTCGGGCGTCTCCGTCCCCTCCAACTTCCCACCGGGCAGTTCCCATTCCTGGCGCTCGTTCTTCAGCAACAGCACTCGTTGCTGCGGGTCGAGCACGACGCCCTTGACGGAGATCGGGAAGGTCGGTGGCACGTAGGGCTGTTCTTTCTGTCCGGTCATCGCTTCTTCCGGGGCGCGCAGGCAGTCACGGGCCCGTCGAAGGTAGCAGTTGCGCGCTCGCGTGACGCCTTGCTTCCCCGTGATCGCAGTTTGACAATTTGTCACTTTCCATCCGGTCGCGGAGCGGTGGAGAGTGTGTCGCCTCCCACCCACCCAGTCCCATGAGGGAGAGACCATGCCGTCTTCCGACTCCAACGGCCCCAGCGGCGACGGGTTCACCGCGTGCATGCTGGACGGAAAAGCGCGCGAGCGCGCGGCAGCGGTGCTTCGCGAACACGGGATGCTCCGGCTTGCCAGGCTGGGTGGGCGCGACGACGTGCTCCGCGTCGCCAGTCGGCTGATGTCCTCGCTGTGGCAGCACCGGGATGCCGACCCGGACGGTCTGACCGTGATCCGCGACACCGGCCGCCACGACGGACGGCCGGGCTTCGCGGGGCTGGGACGCGAAGCCCTGGCCCTGCACACCGAGTGCGCACAGCACCCGGCTCCGCCGCGGCTGCTCCTGCTGGCGTGTGCGCGGGCCGGAGACGCGGGCGGCGAGAGCCTGCTGGTGGACGGCCGGGCCGTCCTGGCCGAGCTGGCTGCGCACCACCCGGCCGTCATCGAGGCGTTCGCCGGGGATCGGGCTGCCTACTTCGGCGGATCGAGCGGCCTCTTCGCCCCGGTCCTTCAGCAGTTGCCAGGCAGCCGCTGGCGGTTGCGGTTGCGGCAGGACGACTTCGCCCGCTTCTCACCCGACGCGGAAGCGCACCTGCCCGCCCTGCGCCAAGTCCTCGACCGGAACACCAAGCGGTTGCGCCTCGTGCCCGGGCAGGGCGTCGTGCTGGACAACCACCGTCTGCTGCACGGCCGCACCGCCTTCTCGGGGGAGCGGCTGATACTGCGCGCGCTGGGCGAACCGCACCCCGAGCTCGGTCTCGATCCGGGCT
The DNA here is from genome assembly GCF_044768035.1 of Kitasatospora sp. NPDC101176. Lineage (NCBI taxonomy): Bacteria > Bacillati > Actinomycetota > Actinomycetes > Kitasatosporales > Streptomycetaceae > Kitasatospora > Kitasatospora sp. NPDC101176. The sequence goes on along the minus strand of NZ_JBIWPA010000027.1, from coordinate 35,114 downwards.
TCCTCGCGTCGTGCCCAACGCCGCGCGCCCGAACAGCCGGCCTGCGGGAAGCGTGAGCGACCAACTCCCACCGCAGCCCAGCCGAAAACCGACAGGCGGCACTGCCGCCCCACCGTCTCCTGGTGACGCGAGGCGCACCCGCGCCACGGCTCCAGGTCCCGTAAGGGAAACCCACGACAAGGAGAAGCCCCATGGCCCAGAAGATCACGGTCGAGTCCAGGACCACCACGCCCGCCGCCGTCGGCGACGAGTTCGACCTCGACGTCCGCACCGTCGAGACCGCCGACGCCGCGAGCCTGCAGGTCCTCACCGACGACGGCTGCGGCAGCACCTGCGGCGCCTGCACCACCGGCCTGCACTGACCCGGCCGGCCGGTGCCCCGGGAACAGCGTCCCTGGGCACCGGCCGCCACACCGTCCCGTCCTGTCTCCGACTGCGAGGTCCACGCCCATGCGCCCTCCCGCTTCCACGGCTCCCTACCGCGCCGCGAAGGTGGCGCTCGTACGTGCCGTTGCCAGACCCGATCTGCGGATTCCCGCGTGGCCGGACCTTGACGGCGACGATGCCACCGCCGTCGATCGCCGAGTGCGGTGGCTGCGTGCGGTATGGGCGGACCCGCTGCTCGCCCAAGGTCTCGGCTTGGCCAGCCCCGCTCTTGCCCGGCGCATCGTTGAGCTGACGGCTTCCCCTTCGCCCTCACCGCGAGACGTGCGGCGCGCTGCTCTGTCCACCGCCCGCTACCTGGTCCGTGCGGCAGGGCGCCCGACCCCGTTCGGCCACTTTGCCGGGGTGCAGGCCGCGCCGTTCGGAGCGTCCTGCGACCTGCGTTGGGGCGACGAGCACCACGCGGTCACCCGCGCCTCAGCCGCCCATCTCGCCCGGACGATCGAGCGGTTGGAGTGCTGTCCCGCCCTGCTGGCCCGTCTGGAGGTGACGGCGAACACCACCGTCCAGGTGCGTGGCGACCGTCTCGTCGTCCCCCATCGCCCGCTCGAACGGCCCGGTGGCGGCACGACGTCAGCCGAGACGACCCTGCGCCACACCCGGCCTGTCGCCTTCACCATCGCCTCCGCCCGCCACCCGATTCGATTCCAGGAGCTGGCCGCCAAGGTCCAGGCCGAGTTCCCCAGCGCGGCCCCGAAGAAGGTGTCCGGTCTCCTCTCCGAGCTCGTCGCCTTGCAGGCGCTCATCACGAATCTGCACGCGCCGGCGACCGATACCGATCCGTTCGGTCATCTGCTGGCTGCCCTGGAGGCCGCCGACGCCGACGAAGTCACGGAGGCCGCCGAGCCGTTGGCTGTCCTCCGCGATGCTGGCACCGCCGGGGACGACCGGCTCGCGGCCGCCGTGGACCTGCGGCTGGACGCCGACCTCGTCCTTCCGGCCGCGGTGGCCGATGAGGCCGCACGCGCAGCCCACCTGCTCGCCCGGCTCAGCCCGGCGCCCAACGGCACCGAAGCGTGGCGTTCCTACCACCAGCGGTTCTACGAGCGCTACGGCCGCGGCGCCCTGGTGCCGCTGCTCGATGTGGTCGCCGACAGCGGGATCGGCTGGCCCGACGGGTATCCCGGCACCGTGCCCGCCGAGAAGCCCCGCTTCGACGAGCGTGACAGGACCCTGGCCACGATTGCCCAACAGGCTGCTCTCGACGGTGCGCACGAGGTCGTCCTCGACGAGTACTTGCTGGCCGCACTCGACCTGGGCCCGACCGAACCCCGTCTGCCCCCGCACCTGGAAGTCGTCGCCCGCATTCACGCTCCCAGCCAAGAAGCGCTCGACCGGGGTGACTTCCGGCTGGAGGTCGTCTCGGCGTCCCGGGCCGCCGGGGTCTCCGTCGGCCGCTTCCTCCACCTCCTCGAATCCCGCCACCGGAGGGCTTTCACGGAGCTGCTGACGGACCTGCCGACGATGGACGAGCACGCCGTCACCGCCCAGCTCTCCTTCCCGCCGCTGGACGCGGCGACCGGCCACGTCGCCCGAAGCCTGCCGACGGGCCAGCTGGTGATCAGCCTCGCCGAGCACCGCCCCGCGGCCGACGGCGCCCTCGGTCCCGAAGACCTGGCGGTGGGCTGTGACGGAAAGCGCATGTACTTGGCAGCACCGGCGCTCGGTGTCCGGATCGAAGCCTCTGCCACCCATGCTCTGAACCTCCGTCATCACACCCCGCCGCTCGCCCGGCTGATCACCGAGCTGTCCCGCGCGCAGGCCGCGCAGGTCACACGCTTCGACTGGGGTGCGCTCCATTCCCTGCCGTTCCGGCCACGGCTGCGGCACCGGCGCGTCATCCTCTCCCCAGCAGCATGGCGGCTCACTTCAGCCGAACTCCGCTGCTACAGGGCCCCGCAGGACCAATGGGACCAAGCCCTCGCTTCGTGGGCGAGACGGCGCCGCGTCCCGCGGCACGTACTGCTGGCCGCCGACAGCCAGGGCCTGCCACTCGACCTCGATCACCCCGGTCACCGCGTCCTGCTGCGCGAACACTTGCGCTCGGGCGCGCACGCGCTCCTCGTCGAGGAGCCCCACCCGGCCGCTCTCGGCTGGGCCGGCGGCCGGGCCCACGAGATCGTGGTCCCGGTCACCGCAACCCGGACTGCGGCCTGGCCACGCCTGCCCAAGCCCACCCCGGCCCGCATTCTGCGGCGCGACCACGGCTACGCCCCCGGCACCTCACGGGTGCTCCTCGCCTCCCTCTACGGCGACCTGGACCGCCAGGACACCGTCCTCGCCCGGCACCTGCCCGACCTGCTGGAGCGCCTCGGCAACCCGAAGTGGTGGTTCGTCCGCTTCCGCGACCCGCGCCAGCACCTGCGGCTACGCATCGCCCTGCCCGACCCGGCCGCCTTCGGCCCCGCCGCCACCATGGTCAGCACCTGGACGGCCGAACTCCACCAGGCCGGACTGCTGTCGGAGGTGGTGTACCCGACCTCGTACGCGGAGACCGGTCGGTGGGGCGAAGGGCCAGCCTGGGCTGCGGCGGAAGAGGTCTTCCGCGCTGACTCCGCGACCGCCCTCGCCCAGCTGATCCAGTCTGCGCTGCCCGGCCGGCAGGCGCTGCTCGCCGCCCACGCGGTCGCCATCGCGGCCGGGTTCACCGGCTCGGCGACCGCTGGGTTGCGCTGGCTCGTCGCCAACGTTCCCTCCCGCGCCCCGGCAGCCATCGCCCGGCCGGTGTTCGCCGAGGCGATCCGTCTCGCGGACCCTGCCGACGGCTGGACCGCGCTGCGCGAAGAGCCTGGGGGAGCCGAGATCGTGCAGGGGTGGGGCGGCCGCGACATCGCACTGGACGCCTACCGCCGCCACTTCCCGGGGCCCGACACCCGGGGCGTGGACGCGGACGACGTCCTCGGCTCGCTACTCCACTGCTCGTACGTGCGCGCGCACCGCATCGACTTCGACGACGAGGCCCAGGTGCTCTACCTGGCGCGCGCTGCCGCTCTCGCCCGCCTGTCCCGGGACGGTGACCTGTGACCCCGCATCCTGCTCTCCGGCTGTCCGACCGGATCGCCGAGCGGCTCGCCGATCCTGCCCGCGTGTCCGCGGAGTGGTCGTCGCGCCCACAGTGGCGCCAGTCCCTGGCCCACGGCGCCCCGGGCATCGCCCTGCTCCACATCGAGCGTGCCGCCACCGGCCGAGGCCCGTGGGAGCCGGTGCGTGGCTGGCTGTCGGTCGCGACCGGATCACCGGTCACCAGCGGAGCGGACAGCTACCTCTACTTCGGCGCCCCGGCGCTCGCGCACGCCCTCACCTGCACCGCACAGGCCCGGCCCGGCTCCTTCCAGCGTGCCCTCGACCACCTCGACGAGGTCATCACCGCCGACGCGGTGCGCCGCTGCGAGCAGGCCGAGGCCCGGATGGAGCACGGTGAGCTGCCACGGCTCGCCGAGTTCGACACGATCCGGGGGCTGGCCGGCATCGGCTCGGTCCTGCTGCGCCGGGTCCCCGCCGGGATGGCGATTCGGCGCGTCCTGGCCTGCCTGGTCCGTCTGACCGAGGACGTCAAGCACGACGGGCAGGTTCTGCCCGGGTGGTGGACGCTCGCCGGCCCGTCCGGTGAGGTGGACGGGCGGTTCCCGGGCGGACACGCCAACAGCGGTCTTGCCCACGGGATCGCCGGGCCACTCGTGTTGCTAGCACTCGCGCTGCGGCGCGGTGTCGAGGTCGACGGCCAGCGCGAGGCGATCAGCACCGTCTTGGCCTGGCTGGAGCGCTGGCGCGACGGCCACGCCTGGCCGTACTGGGTCACCCCCGCGCACCTGACCGGCCCGGACTGCAGACCGCTCGCGCCGCAGCGGCCGAGCTGGTGCTACGGCACCGCAGGCATCGCCCGCGCCCAGCAGCTCGCCGCCCTCGCCCTCGACGACCAGCGGCTTCGCCACGATGCCGAAAGCGCCCTGGCCACCGCCCTGGTGGACCCGAAGACCCTGGCCACGATCACCGACCTGTCCGCCTGTCACGGGCATGCCGGGCTCGCCCATATCGCCCAGCGCGCCGCCACTGACGCCTCCCCGCGCAACGGTGGCCGGCTGCGCTCGGCCACGGCCCTGCTCCTGGACACCATCCACCCTCCGCACGTCGACCCCGACGAGCAGGCCCGCCACATCCTGGCGACAGCGGGGCCGGCGTTCCTCGAGGGCGCCGCCGGCACCGCCCTCGCCCTGCTCGCCCCGGCCACCGGCAGCACTCCCGCGACTCGTTGGGACACCTGCCTGCTCACCTCCTGACCACCCGACCGAGGACCAATCAGATGACCACCGGCTGGATCCAGCACGACCTCGCCTTCACCGACGCCGCCACCGTCGAACTGACCACCGCACACCACCTGGCGCCTGTGCTCGCCTTCGCCCAGGACAACGGCGAACTGGAGAGCTGGTGGTACATGCGCAAGAACGGTCTGCGGCTGCGCTACCGCGCGGCCACTCCCGTTGCCGTCGTCACCTCGCTCCTGGACACGCTCACCGAGGAACGCCTCATCGAGGGTTGGACCACCGTGATCTATGAGCCCGAGACCGAGGCGTTCGGCGGCGCCGAGGCCATGGAGATCGCTCACCGCCTCTTCCACGCGGACAGCCGCCACCTCCTGGCCCGGGCCGCCGAGCCGAACCCGCCCGCCCTCGGCCGCACCGAGAGCGTCATCGTCCTCGTCTCCGCCATGCTCCGCGCGGCCGGACTCGACTGGTACGAGCAGGGAGACGTCTGGGCCCAGTTCGCGACGCTTCGCGACAGCCCGGCGCCCATGACACCCGAACGGGCCACCGTTCTCGCCATAGCGATGCGCCACCTGATGCGCCTCGACACCTGGGCGCTCACCCGCGACACCGCCCCGCTGTCCCACCACGGTGACTGGGTCCACGCCTTCGAACAGACAGGCCAGGACCTCGCCCGCCTCGCCCGCGACGGCCACCTCACCCGCGGGCTCCGGGCAGTGCTCGCGCACCACCTCCTCTTCCACGCCAACCGCGCCGGCCTACCGGTCGACCACCAAGCCGCCATGGCCGCACGGGCGTTGGACGCCGTCTTCCACTCCGACGAGGGCCCCGTACCCTCGATGCCCACCATCCGCACCACTACTAGGGTCACCCACATGACTACGCTCAGCAGCGATACCGCCGACGCCACCCCGACCGCCGAGGAACTGCGCGCAGCCCTCACCGACCGGCTGCTCGCCCAGGGCGCCATCCGCACCACTGCGGTGGAGAACGCCTTCCGCACCGTGCCCCGCGAGCACTTCCTGCCCAGCTTCCCGCTGGAGACCGCGTACGCGGACAACCCCACCTACACCAAGGCTGACGGCTCCGGCACGCAGATCAGCGCCGCCTCCCAGCCCGCGATCGTCGCCCTGATGCTGGAGCAGCTCGACCCGCAGCCCGGTGAGCGGATCTTCGAGGCCGGTGCGGGCACCGGCGTCAACGCCGCCTACATGGCCACCATCGTCGGCCCCGACGGGCACGTGACGGCCGTGGACGTGGACGCCGACCTCGTCGACGGCGCCCGCAAGCACCTCGCCGACGCCGGGATCACCAACGTCGAAGCGGTGCTCGGCGACGGCGCGCTCGGCCACCCCGACGGCGCGCCGTTCGACCGGGTCATCGCCACCGTGAGCACCAGCGAGATGCCCACGCCGTGGCTGGAGCAGGTCAAGCCCACTGGGCGGATCGTCCTGCCGCTGCGCCTGCGCGGCACCGCCTCCCGAACGATCGCCTTCGAGCGCCGCGAGGACGGATGGATGTCGGTCGACGACCAGCTCGCCGTCTTCATGCCGCTTCGCGGGAGCATGGACGACGCCCGCCGCACCGTCGACCTCACCGGCACCGGTGACATCACCCTCCAGGTCCACAAGGACCAGAACGCCGCGCTCGACGCATCCCTGCTACTCGGTGTCCTCGACAGCCGGCGCCACGAGACCTGGACGGGGGTGACCATCCCCGGCGGCACCACGTACGAGTACCAGGACCTGTGGCTGGCCCTGACCCTGCCCAACTCCCTGATGCGGATGAGCGTCACCGGCTCCGCACGCGAGAGCGGAGTCGTCACCCCGATGTTCGGCTGGGGAGCCATGGCCACCGTCCGGGACGGCTCTCTCGCCTACCTCACCCTGCGCTCCGGCGAGCCCACCGCCGAGGGCCGCAAGACCTACGAGACCGGCGTCATCGGCCACGGCCCCGACGGCGCCGCCCTCGCCGACCTCGTCGCCGAGCAGATCCGCGCCTGGAACACCGGCTTCCGCGACCGCACCCTGCGCATCGCCCTCCCCGACACCCCCGGCACCGCAGACCCGGCCGCCGGCCGCTTCGTCCTGGAGCGCCCGAACCACCCGATCACCGTCACCTGGGAGTAGCCACCGTGCACCCGACCGGACCGATCACCCAGCGCTTCCCGCTGGTGCCCCGGATCCGGCCGGCGTGCCTGCCCCTGGATGCCCGTGTCGGCCGGCTCCGCGAGCTGGCCGACACGGCCTCCCGGCAGGCAGATCCCGGCCAGGCATCCACCGTCTTCAACCAGACCGCGCTCCTCGCCTCCGACCTCGGCCTGCCCGAGTACGCGCGCGAGCTGTGCCACCGTCACGCCGACCTCTACCTCCCCCGGGGGCCGCTGCCGGCGATGAGCACCATCCGCGGGCTGGAACCGATCGTCAACCTCGCCCGCCTCCACATCCGTGCCGGCCACCACCAGCGCGGCCACCAACTCCTCCTCGACCTCTACCAAGCCGTCACCACCTCCACCGAGACCGTTCTCGACGGCATCACCATCCCGGCCGAACTGACGGAGACGGACGAGCAGCGCGCCGAGGTACGGGCGTGGCTGTGGCGGATCGTGATCGCCGACGGCACCCGCGCCCTCACCGCCTCCGGCCACTGGAGCGAAGCCCTGCACCACATCGAAAAGCACCGCGGCATCGGCCGGCGTATCCTCGACGGCCGCCAGGTCGCAGTCCTCGCCCGCGCCACCACCGGCGACCTGCCCGGCGCGCTCGCCCTGCTCAAGGAGACCGAGCCGGGCGAACCGTGGGAGGACGCGGTCACCGCAGTGCTCACCGCGGTGTGCCGCCCCGGCGACCAGCGGGCAACCGACCGAGCGCTCGGCCACTGCCTCGCCCTCGAACCGGACGAGGGCCTGGCTGTCTTCACCACCCGCCTCGCGCTGACCGCCCTCGACGCCGCCGACCCCGACACATCCGCCGCCCGAAACCTCCTTGCCCGCCTGACCAGCCGAACCGGTGAATCCGGCGACGGCTACGCGCTGCGCGACCTCCTCAACCACGAAGGCGTCCGACGCCGTCTCGACCCGGTCCAGGGCGCGACACTCGAACGGGCTCTCGCCGCCTGCGCACTGGGCTCCGCCACACTGCCGGACGCCCTGCGCGACCGGCTGGAGGAAGCGCTGGAGCACGCACATGGGGTGCTCGAAAAGTCCCCGTTCGACCCTGGCTCGCCCGCAGGAAATCCGCTTGAGCAGCGCTTTTCGCCGGCTCCTACCGGCGCACTCTCTGACGCCGCGCGTCGGTGACTCGTCGTCGCCGTCACCCTCTGCGGCCTCGCGCCGGCCGACGCCCTGGCCGCCGATGTGGCCGGCGACGACGGTGGAACGCTCACCCCGTGCCGATTCTGCGGCCGGTGACCTCGGCGGGCCGGATGCGCACCCACAGCGGGCGGGAGCCGCCGGCCCACGGTGTGGCTCCCGGTAGCGCCGCGAGCCGGTGTTGCTCCTGCGGGTCGTCGATGTGGTGGGCCTCGCCGAGGATCAGGACGCTCCAGCCGTCGCTGCGGTGGTCGTCGATGTGGTCGACCTGGAACGAGGCGGGCGAGCCCTCGGCAGGGGCGGCGGAGCCCCTGGGGGCGGTGCGGTAGACGATCGTGCGGGCGTCCACCGCGTAGTTGACCGGGAGGACGACGGGTGCCGGCCCCACGGGCAGGCCGACCCGGCCCACGCCGTGGCTGCCGATGAGTTCCCAGCACTGCGGCTCGGTCAGGTGGAACAGTGGGCGCGGCTCGGCGTCGGCCTGTCCCGGCGGTGCGTCGGGGCGGTGGCCGGACAGCAGCTCCGGCCAGCTCGTCCCGAGCGCGGCGGCGATCCGGGCGAAGGCAGGCGGGTCGAACTGGGGGCCGGTGCTGAGGAGTTGACGCAGGTAAGCCGGTGCCATGTTCGCACGGTAGGCCAGTGTTGCTTCGCTCAGGCCGAGTTGGTCGCGGCGCTGGACGATCCGGTGGGCGATGGCGATGGCGACGGGGTCGGGACGTTCGGTCATGGTGGCGGTTCCTCCGTCCATGGCGGGTCACGTCCGGAAGAGCGCGACCTTGAGCGCGCCGGTGTCGGCCGCGTCGGCGAAGACGTCGTAGGCGTCCTGCATCTCGTCGAGCCCGAAGCGGTGCGTGACCAGCCCGCCGACGTCCAGTCGGCCGACGGCCAGCATGTCGAGCAGCAGCGGGGTGCTGTGGGTGTCGACCAGGCCGGTGGTGATCGTGACGTCGCGGATCCAGAGGTCCTCGAGGTGGAGCACCGCCGGCTTGCCGTGCACGCCGACGTTGGCGACCCGGCCGCCGGGGCGCACCAGGCGGGTGCACAGTTCGAAGGATTCGGGGACGCCGACGGCCTCGATGGCGACGTCGACGCCGAGTCCGTCCCGGGTGAGTGCCCGCACGGCCTCCGGGGTGGCTTCGGCGGCAGCGAGGGTCGTGTCGGCGCCGAACCGCTTGGCGGCGTCGAGGCGGCTCTGGGCGAGGTCGATCGCGATGGTGCGGGAGGGGCTGTAGAGCCGGGCTGTGAGGACGGCGGCGAGGCCGATCGGCCCGGCGCCGACGATCGCGACGGTGTCGCCCGGGCCGAGGCGGCCGTTGCGGACGCCGACCTCGTACGAGGTGGGCAGGATGTCGGCCAGCAGCAGGGCGTCCTCGTCGCTGACAGCGTCGGGCAGCTTGTGCAGGGAGGTGTCGGCGAACGGGGTGCGGACGTACTCGGCCTGGCAGCCGTCGATCAGGTGGCCGAGGATCCAGCCGCCGCCTCCGGTGCACTGCCCGTAGCTCGCGGTGCGGCAGTACGCACAGCGGCCGCAGGCGGAGATGCAGGAGACCAGGACGCGGTCGCCGGCGGTGACGGTGCGCACGCCCGGTCCGGTCTCGGTAACGGTACCGACGGCCTCGTGGCCCAGGACGCGGCCTTCGGTGACCTCGGGGACGTCGCCCTTGAGGATGTGCAGGTCGGTGCCGCAGATGGTGACGGCGTCCACCCGGACGACGGCGTCCTCGGGGTCTCGGACGGTCGGGTCGGGGGCGTCGCCCCAGGTGCGGCGGCCGGGTCCGTGGTAGGTGAGCGCTTTCATGGCTGTGGTGGCTCCTCTCGGGCGGCGGAGCCGGGACGGTTCCGTCCGCCCTTCCAGCGTTCTGCGCGGCGGGGCCCGTCGCCATGGGTCCGGCGGGTCCTCGGGGTGGGCCGTTGGACCCCCCTCGCACCTGCCACACCGTGACGGGCGCGCCTACCCTGGTGAGTGGGCCATGGGGGGCGAGCCAGGGAGGACCCCTTGGGCAGCGCGTCGGAAGGTTCCGCACCCGTTCCGAAGCTGCAGCTGGACGAGCTCCTGGACGAGCTGCAGGCCAGGTTGGACGCCGCTCGCGGGACCCGTGACCGGGTGCACAGCCTGCTGGAGGCGGTGCTGGCGGTCGGGCGTGATCTGGAGCTGTCCCAGGCCCTCCAGCACATCGTGGAGGCGGCGGTCACCCTGGTGGACGCCGAGTACGGCGCGCTCGGCGTGATCGGCGAGGACCAGCGACTGTCCCAGTTCATCCCGGTCGGGATCACCGACGACCAGGTCAAGTTGATCGGCGACCTGCCGTCCGGCCACGGCATCCTGGGGGAACTGATCCGCCGCCCCGAGCCGCTGCGGCTCAGCCGGATCTCCGACCACCCGGCCTCCTACGGCTTCCCGGCCAACCACCCGCCGATGCGCAGCTTCCTGGGGGTGCCGATCCGGATCCGCGGCAAGGTGTTCGGCAACCTGTACCTGACCGAGAAGCGCGGCGGTGGCGACTTCGAAGCCGAGGACGAGTCCGTCCTCGCCACCCTGGCCGTCGCCGCAGGAGTGGCCATCGACAACGCCCGGCTCTACGCCCGGGCCCGGCAGCGGCAGCGCTGGCTGCAGGCGAGCGCCGAGGTCACCAGCAGCCTGCTGTCGGGCAGCGCGGAGCAGGAGGTGCTGGACCTGCTTCTCGCCCGCGCGACCGAGATCGCCGGTGCGGACCTCGCCGTCGTCGCCGTGCCGCTGCCCGGCGCCGGCGAGTTGGAGGTGCGGATCGCCGCCGGCCTCGGCGAGGACGAGCACCGGGGTCTCGTGCTGCCGGTCGACGGCTCGTTCATGGGGACGGCCTTGCGCACCGGCGGGCTCGTGGTGAGCCCCGATGTCCTGCACGATCCCCGGATCACGGCCGGCCCACCGCGCTGGCGCGGCCTCGGCCCGGCACTCGCGGTCCCGGTCGGCACCGCCGAGCGCGGCATCCGCGGCGTTCTCCTCCTGGCCAGGGCCGCCGGTGCGCCACTGTTCGAGGAGGACGAGTCCGCTCCGCTGCTCGGCTTCGCCGGCCAGGCGGCGGTGGCCATGGAGCTGGCCGAGCGGCGCCGCGACTCCGAGCAGGTCGCACTGTTGCAGGAACGCGACCGGATCGCCCGCGACCTGCACGACCTGGCCATCCAACGCCTCTTCGCGACCGGGATGACCTTGCAGGGCGCCACTCGATTCATCGACCACCCGGAGGCGACCGGCCGCGTCCTGCGGGCCATCGACGACCTCGACGAGACCGCCAGGGCCATCCGCGCCACGATCTTCGGTCTCCGTCTGCGCGAGAAGGGCCCGGCAGCGGCCGGTCTGCGCTCCCGCGTCGTCGAGGTGCTCGAACGCGCCGCCCGTCCGCTCGGCTTCGCCCCGGCGCTGCGGATGAGCGGTTTGCTCGACGTCACCGTGCCTCCCGAGGTCGCCGACGCGGCGGTCGCCGTCCTGGAGGAGGCGCTGTCCAACGCCGCCCGCCATGCGCGGGCCTCAACCGTGGACGTCACCGTGACCGTCGGCGAGGAGCTGACCGTGACGCTCAGCGACGACGGAGTCGGCCTGCCCGAGGGCGGCCGCCGCAGTGGCCTGGCCAACCTCGCGGACCGGGCCACCGCCCTGGGCGGCACCTTCGCCGCAGGTGCGCGCCAGGAAGGGGGCACCGAACTGGTGTGGCGCGTCCCGCTGCCCGACAGGTAGGCGTCAGGCCTGGTCCAGCACGTCGCCGGGTGCCAGGCGGGGAGTGGGCGCGCCCTCGGGTCCGTAACCGAGGCGGATCAGGATCTGGACATAGCCGGGGCCGCGGCGCGGGTCGCGGGCCTCCCAGCGCAGGTTGGGCCACTCCATCGCCTGGTGCAGCAGAGAAGCGCGGACGCCGTGGGCGGTGGCCGCGAGCAGGACGTGTTCCAGGGCGAGACCGGCGCGCAGCCAGTCCTGCGGGGTGTCGTCCTCGGTGGCGAGGACGGCGATCCGCGGCTCGGCCTCGAAGGTGGCGGGAGCCTGGTGTTCGGCGGCGTGGATAGCGGAGTAGTCGCGCATCGGCAGGTGGCCGACGGCGTCCTGGGGTCCGAGCGCGTCGACCGGGATGCCGTAGGGCGGTGCCTCCCCGGTGCGGATCCAGCTGCGACTCTCGGTGCGTTGGGCCTCCTCGGTGGTGTTGCGGCGTTCGGCCTCGGCGGTGAGGTGCAGGAGTCGGATGGTCTCCTCGTGGTCGGGCAGGTGGAGCAGGGCTTCCTCGGCCCGTGCGGAGGTGGCGAGTTCGTCGAGGACGGCTTGTGGAACCGGCTTGCCGGTGAAGGGCGTCCGGGTGGAGTGCCGGTGCCAGATCGCCTCGTACAGCTTGTCGATGCCCCGGGTGCCTGCGGCGGCCGGGGCGTCCAGCCGGACGGTGGCGAACAGCTCCGGTTCGCCCGGGTCGGGCAGCAGGCGGACCTCGGGTGCCCATCCGAGGTGTCGGGCGGCGATCCGCAGGTTGAGGACGGCCGTACCAACGGAGATGTGCAGTGCCCGGCCCTGGGGATCTGCGGCCGGGACGGCCCGACTGCGGTCGGCCCACACCTCCAGGGTGGAGGTGTCCGGCTGGAGCCGGAAGCGCCAGGGCTGGCTGTTGTGGATCGAGGGAGCCGCGACCGCCGCGGAGACGAGCTTCTCCAGGGTCAGGGCGTCGAAGGCGAGGGTGGGCATGACCGCCTCCAGGGTGTGGTCGGTCGGAGTCAGCCGGAGACGGGCGGCTCACCGCCGCCACGCAGGACGTCCAGACGGGTCCGGTACTCGTCAGGGTCGATCTCGCCCCTGGCGAGGCGTTCGGCAAGCAGTTGTTCCGCGGTGGTCCGCTGGGGAGGCGCCACCGGGCGCACCGGGGCCGACGAGCTGTGCGGAGCCGTCCGGCCCAGATGCCGTACCAGCGCGACCACGCCGAAGATCACGAGCGCCCAGAAGAGCAGCATGCTCACGGTCATCAGGCCGATGCCCCAGCCGTTCATGCCGCCGTCGTTCCAGTACATCATCGCCGTCTCCTCAGCCGTGACGGGAGGTCGAACACCTCCACCGTGCGACGGGGGGGGCGTACCGCTTGGGCCGTTCGGCACCACCTCCGGGCCCACTCGGGCCCGGCTGCTCAGCGCGGGCCGGTCAGTGCGGGCGCTGGTGGTGCTGCGGATCGGGCTCGGCGTGAGCGGCGAGGACGGCCGCCTGGAGTCGACGCTCCACGCCCAGCTTGGCGAGCAGCCGCGAGACGTGGTTCTTCACGGTCTTCTCGGCCAGGTAGAGTTCCTTGCCGATCTGCCGGTTCGTTTTGCCCTCACCCACCAGGGCGAGGATCTCCCGCTCGCGCGGGGTGAGCCCGGCGAGCGCGGCATCGCTCTCACTCTCCTCGTGGTGGCGCAGGCTCTCCATCAGCTTGTGGGTGGTGGCCGGGTCGAGCATGGACTGGCCGGAGGCCACCGTACGGACGGCGCTGACCAGGTCGGCGCCCTTGACCTGCTTGAGGACGTAGCCGGCCGCGCCCGCCATGATCGCGTCGAGCAGGGCGTCGTCGTCATCGAAGGAGGTCAGCATCAGGCAGACCAGTCCGGGCATCTTGTCGCGCAGTTCTCTGCAGACGGTGACGCCGTCACCGTCCGGGAGCCGGACGTCGAGCACGGCGACGTCCGGACGCAGGGCGGGCACTCGGGCGAGGGCCTGGGCGCAGCTGCCGGCCTCGCCGACGACCTTGATGTCGTCCTCGGCTTCCAAGAGGTCGCGGACGCCCCGGCGGACCACCTCATGGTCGTCCAGCAGGAAGACGCAAACGGGCTGGGGCGCGTCCATGGCCGGCTCCGAGGGGTGAGCGGGATGTGACACCCCCGATTCTGCGCGTTCGTGCCGTCCGGCGCACCGCGTCAGTCGAACGGCACGAGGACGACCGGGCACCGCGCGTGGTGGATCACCGCTCTGGTGACCGGGCCCAGGTGGTGCCCGGTGCGGCCGAGCACCAGCAGCTCGGCCGAGGCTGCGGCAGCCGTGATTCCCTCGGGCACGTGCCCGTCCAGCAGAGCGGTGGTGATCTCCAGCCCGGCGTGATCCGCCCGTACCCGTTCGGCGGCGTCCGCCAGCATGCCGACCGCCCGACCGCGAACCTCGCTGACGCCGGGCAGTCCGGGCGCCGCATGCTGCAGCCAGGGCCAGGCGTACACCAAGCGGAGCAGCGAGCCGCGACGGACGGCCTCGTCGGCAGCCCAACGAGCAGCGGCGAGGCCTGCCGGACCTCCGTCGACCGCGACCAGCACGACCATTCCTGCGCCTCCGCTCAGGCCGACGCGGGGAGCCGCAGCTCGACGCCGACCACGCCGGGCACGGAACGCACCAGGCGTTCCAGGACGCCGACGGAGACGGTGTCCGGCAGGCCGCCGGTCAGGGTGATCCGCCCGTTCTCCGAGCGGACGTCGGTGTCCACCGCCGCACTCGGGCCGAGGCTGGCGACGAGCTCGAAGCGGACTCGGTCCGCGAGTTCGCGGTCGTCGCCGAGGTAGACCTTCAGCAGGTCGCCGCGGCTGACGATGCCGACCAGGTAGTCCTCCTCGTCGACCACCGGGAGCCGCTTGAGGTGGCCGCGGGCCATCGCCCGGGCGGCCTCGTTGAGCGGACTGCCGGGGTGGACGGTGACCGCGGGGACGGACATCATCCGCCCCGCGGTCAGGGCGGCGGCACGCTCGCCGTCGCGGTCCCGTGCGCTGAGCAGGTCGGCCTCGGAGACCACCCCGACCACCCGGCCGTCACCGGTCAGGACGGGGACGGCGCTGACCCGCCAGCGCTGAAGGGTCTCGGCGATCTCGCGGAAGTCCGCGTCGCGGCCGACGGCGACTACGGCGTGGGTCATGACGTCGGCGACAGTGCTCGGTGTGCTGGTCATGGTGGTCTCCTAGGACGCCGCGCGATAGGCGCGGGGGTGTTCCAGAGCCGGCTCGCTGTCGTCCTCGGTCCAGTCGAGGGTGGCGTGGACGGCGACCACACCGTCCACCGCCCGGCAGAGCCGTTCGGTGATCGGGATCAGGCTTCGGCGCGGCAGCCGCCCCTCCATCGTGACGACGCCTTCACGGACGGCGACCCGGACGTCTCCGGGGGCGAGCGAGAGGGTCCGACCCAGCACGTCGTGGTTGATCTCGTCGCGGATGGCGGCGTCGTGGCGCAGAAAGACCTGCAGCAGGTCCCGGCGGCTGACGACGCCGACCAAGCGGCCCACCGCGTCGACCACGGGCAGGCGCTTAACCTTGTGCTTGTCCATGGCACGGGCGGCTCGGGCACCGACCAGCCGGGGCGGGCGGTGACGGCGGGGCTGGTCATCAGCCCACCTGCGGTCTCGGCCTCGGCGCGGGCACGGTCCTTGGCGTCCAGCCAGCGGCCCGGATAGCGGCTCTCCGGATCCGGCAGGACGGCCTCCTTGCGGATCAGATCGGCCTCGGACACCAGGCCCAACGGTCGGCCCTGGTCGTCGATGACGGGGATAGCGGTGATGTCGTTGCGGTGGAACAGCGCCGCAACCTCCTTGACCGGCGTGTCCGGCCGAGCGGTGACGACTTCTCGGGTCATCACGTCGTCGACGCTGCGGTGCTGCATCGTCCTCACTCCTCCTCGGTGGCCCCTCCTTCACTGAACGTCGGCCAGTGGCGGCCGCACAGGGCCGGACGGTCCTACCGAAGGGCCGGCCCGGCCCAGGACAGCGAGGCCGGACGGCCGGACGATGGGAAGGACCTCGCACCCGCGCTGGAGGCGGCCATGACGACACACACCGGCACACCCCGGCCCGGCCTGATCACCTTCCTCGGTGGCGTGGGAACCGTCACCGGCAGCAAGTTCCTGGTCGAGACGGACCACGCCCGCGTGATGATCGACTGCGGCCTCTTCCAGGGCTTGGCCGAACTGCGCCGCCGCAACCGGCGCCCGCTGCCGCTCGACCCGGCCGACGTCCGCGCCGTCGTCCTCACTCACGCACACCTCGACCACTGCGGTTACCTGCCCCGTCTTGTCCGTGACGGGTTCCGGGGCCCCGTACTCACCACCCCGGACACCGCCCGGATCGCCGAACTCATCCTCCGCGACAGCGCCCACCTGCTACGCGAGGAAGCCGACCACGCCAATGAACACGGCTGGTCCAAACACCGGCCGGCCCAGCCGCTGTACGACGACAAGGACGTCGAAAACGCGCTGCGGATGTTCGACCCCATCCCCCTGGACACCGATGTCGAGATCACCGCGGGCAACGTGCTCCGGTTGCACCGCGCCGGCCACATCCTGGGCTCCGCCTGGGTCCACCTCACCTTGGAGGACGGCCACACCCTCGCCGCCAGTGGAGACCTCGGCCGCCCCGTCCATCCCCTGCTGCGCCCACCCGAACCGTTCACCGGCGCCGACGCGCTGCTGATGGAGTCCACGTACGGCCACCGTCGCCACGAGGAAGCGGCCGCCCGCGAATGGTTCGCCGCCGCACTGGAACGGACTCTCGCCCGCGGTGGGACGGTCGTCATCCCGTCCTTCGCCGTCGACCGCACCGAGGTCGTGCTGCACCAGCTCACCGAGCTGCGGCGGGCCGGCCGCTTGGCGGCCGATGTACCGGTGTACGTGGACAGCCCCATGGCCTTGGCCACCCTGCAGATCTACCGGGAGGCCTTCGCCGCCGGTTCCGACCAGCTGCGCCCGGCCGTCCTCGCCGAGGGCCCGACGGCCCTGGACCCGGAACCCTTCACCCTGATCCACTCCCTCCAGGACTCCCTCGCCCTCGACCGCGCCCACGGCCCCGCCGTCATCGTCTCCGCCTCCGGCATGGCCACCGGCGGCCGCGTCGTCCACCATCTCGCCCGCCTGCTGCCCGAGACCCTCAACACCGTGGTCGTGGTCGGCTACGCCGCCGAGGGCACCCGTGCCCGCGACCTGGTCGACGGCGCCCGCGCGTTGAAGATGTACGGAACCTACGTCCCGGTGCGTGCCGAGATCGTCAACGTCCCCGCCTTCTCCGCGCACGCCGACGCCGCCGAGATCATCGAGTGGCTGCGCCCGGCACCGCCGCCGAGCGCGGTCTACCTCGTCCACGGCGAGCCCGAGGGCTCGGAGGCGCTGCGCGACCGGATCGACCGCGAACTCGGCTGGACAGCCGTCATCCCGCGCTCGGGCGAGCGGGTCCTGGTCCGCTGACGAGGCCCGAGGTGGGCGAATCCCGGCCTGGAAGTCGCGCCCGCCGCTCGACCTGTGCACTCCTTCCGTCCGTCCGATGCCGAATGTGAACTCGGACCGCCGTGCCGCGGTCCCGATCGACGGAGGCACACCCATGGAGATCATCGCGTACGGCGTCTTGACCGACGAGCTCCCGCTGCTGGAGTCCGCCTTCCGCGAGTCGTTCCCCGGCAGCCTGCCGCTTCGCTGCCTGGATCTGGACCTCGACCGCTACACCGCGCCCACGGCGGCCGGATACGAGATCGTCCTCAGCAGCGTCAACGACACGCTCGACGCCGAGGTCCTTGGCGCACTCGCGGACGGCGGAACCCGGATGATCGCGCAGCGTTCCACCGGCTACAACAACATCGACCTGCACGCGGCCGAGCAGCTGAACCTGACGGTGGCCCGGGTGTCGTACTACTCCCCGTACTCCGTCGCCGAGTTCGCGTGGGCACTCGCCCTCGCCGTGAACCGCCGCATCGTCCGGGCCACCGTCCGGGCCCACGAGTTCGACTTCCGCCTCGACGGTCTGCTGGGCCGCGACTTCCACGGTCGCACGGTCGGCGTGCTCGGGACCGGCAAGATCGGTGCCGTCTTCGCGCGCATCGCCCACGGCTTCGGAATGCGGCTGCTGGGCTGCGACGTGGCCGAGAACCCCGAGTGCCGGGCACTCGGCATGACCTACGTGGACCGGAACGAGCTCTTCGCCGAGGCCGACCTGATCAGCCTCCACCTGCCACTGCTGCCGGACACCCGTCACGTCGTGGACGTCGTGGACGTCGCGGCGCTCGCGACGATGAAGGACGACGCGATCCTCATCAACTCCAGCCGCGGCGGCCTGATCGACACCGACGCGCTGGTCGACGCGCTGCGCGCCGGCAGGCTCGACGGTGTCGGTCTCGACGTTTACGAGGAGGAGGCAGGGCTCTTCCACCTCGACAAGTCGCTGGAGGTCATGACGGACGACACGCTCGCGCGCCTGATGACGTTCCGCAACGTCGTGGTGACCTCGCACCAGGCGTACTTCACCCGCGACGCGCTGGACCAGATCATCACGGCGACCGTGCAGAACATCCGGGACCACCTCGCCGGCCGCAGCGGCGACAACACCCTCGTCCGGCCGGGGCCGCACCGATGGTGACTACTCGGTGTCGTCGATGTCCCAGGACAGGTGGTCGGTGAGGGCGTTCAGACCGTCGATGCGGGCTATCTGGAGACACAGGGCGGCGGAATCGCTGCGCGCGCGGGTGCGGCCGGTCACCGAGACCAGGCCGCGTTCGCAGCGGACGTGCAACGTGCCGGGAACGACTCCGCTGCCCGGTGTGAGGGCGATGCCGAGCGCCTCCGAGCGGATGGCCTCGTCCTCCCTGCGCAGGGCGTCGAGCAGGTCGTGGGTGGAGAGCAGGCCGGCCAGGCGGCCGTCGGCGTCCACGACGGGCAGGTGGTGCAGGGAATGCTCGGCGACCTGGGCCACCGCTTCGGTGCCGCTCGCGCCCTCGGTGACGGTGACGGCCGGAACGGTCATGAGGTCGCGGGCCGGCAGCTCCTGTTTCGGGTGCTGCTCGGCGTAGGCGGCGAGGAGGTCCGAGGCGGCGACCACGCCGATGACGATGCCGTCGGTGGTCACCACGGGCACGATGCCGCGGCGGGTGGCGCTCAACACGGCGGCGACGGTGGCGAAATCGGTGCCGGGGGCGACCGCGATGCCGGGGCGGCTCATGCAGTCGCGGACGAGCATGCGACCCGGCGACGGTGCGGGGTCGGCGGACGGGAATGTGCCGGCAGCCGTGCCGTCGAGGATGCTGTGCTTCACGGCGGTCACATTCCTTCGGCGGCGGAAGGGCGCCGTAGCCGTCGCAGGTAGGGGTCGAAGGACGGGCGGCGTTCGACGCGCACCCGGGCGTCCACGCACACGGCGCCGTCGGGACGGACGATGACCGGGTTGAGGTCGGCCTCGACGAGCTCCGGGAAGTCCTCGGCGAGCCGGGACAGCCGGGCGAGGACGGCTCGGACCGCCGCGAGGTCGACGGGCGGTGCCGCGCCGCTGCCCATCAGCAGGGGCGCGCTGCGGAGTTCGGTGACCATGGTGGTCAGGTCCCGTTCGTTCAGTGGGGCGAGCCGGGCGGCCCGGTCGTCCAGGACGTCGGTGGCGGTGCCGCCCATGCCGAGGACGACGAGCGGGCCGAAGACCTGGTCCTGGACGACGCCCGCCAGCAGCTCGACGCCCGGCACGGCCATCGGTTGCACCACCGCCCCGGCCAGCTCCGCACCGAACTTCTCCGTGAACTCCCGGTAAGCGGCAAGCACTTCGTCGTCGGTGGCGAGGCCGGTACGGACGGCGCCGAGCGCGCTCTTGTGCACCTGCCCGGGCCAGTACGCCTTCAGTGCCACCTTTCCCTCGTGCCCGAGGCGGCGCAGCCCGTCCGCCGCGGCGACCGCCGTGTGCTCGTCGCGGGCCCACATCGAGGTGGTCAGCGGCAGACCGTAGGCCTCCAGGAGGTCGGCGGTGGTCAGCGGGTCGAGCCAGCCGCCGGCCGGGTGGGCGGTGAGGTAGCCGTCGATCAGGCTGCGGGCGGTGTGCCGGTCGCAGCCCGGGGCGTCGACGGGCACGGGCTCGGGCTCCGCGAGCCAGCGGGCTCGGTCGACGGCATGGGCGAGGGCGCGGGCGGCGGCGACGGAGTCCGAGTAGGCCGGCAGCATGCCGCCGTCGACGCAGGTGCGGTAACGGACGGGCACCTGCTGGTCGAGGAGCACGGCGGCGATCGGGAGACGCCGTCGGGCCGGGCCCTCCATCAGGGCGCGCGCCGGGTCCTGGCCGGGTGTGGCGCACAACGCCGTCGGGACCAGGCAGACCAGGAGCGCGTCGATGGCCTGCTCGTCCTCCAGCGCCCGGAGGAACAGGGCGAGTTCGGCCGGTCCCACCGCTGCGGTGGTGTCCACCGGGTTGCGGACGGAGGCTCCGGACGGCAGTAGCTTCCCGAGTTCCGCCGGGAGTTCGGGCAGTTCCAGCCCGGCCTCCGCGCAGGCATCGGCGGCCAGGATGCCGATGCCACCCGCGTTGGACACCACGGCGACGGCGCCGCGCGGTGCGGGCAGCGGCTGGGCGTGCAACAGGGCGGCGGCCTCGACGAGTTCGTCGATGCTGCGGGTAGCTGTGATGCCGGCCTGCCGGAACAGCGCCTCCCGGGTGACGGTGGGCGTCGCGGCGGCCGCGGTGTGCGAAGCCGCGCCCCGGCGCCCGGCGGTGGACCGCCCGGCGTCGACGGTGAGCACCGGGACGGTGCGGGTGACGCGGCGGGCGGTACGGGCGAAGGCGCGCGGGCTGCCGAAGGACTCCAGGTGCAGGAGCGCGAGGTCGGTGCGTCCGTCCGCTTCCCACCACTGGAGGAGGTCGTTGCCGCTGACGTCGTACTTATCGCCGAGCGAGACGAAGCTCGACACCCCGATGCCCAGCCAGGCCAGGCGCTCCAGCAGCGCGATTCCCACGCCGCCGCTCTGCACGGCCACACCGGCGGTGCCTGGCCGGGGGAAGGCGCCGCCGAACTCGGCGTCCAGTCGGACGGCGGGGTCGGTCTGGGCCGTGCCGAGGCTGTTCGGCCCGACCAGGCGCATGCTGTGCCGACGGCATGCGCGCATCAGTCCGCGGGCCTCCTGCACGTCGAGGTCGGAGGTGAGCACCACCAGGGCCCGGACCCCGGCGGCGCCGCATTCCTCGGCCACTCCGGGGACGGCGCCGGCGGGCACGGCCAGCACGGCGAGGTCCGGCACGGCCGGCAGCGCGCGCACGGACGGATACACGGGCTCCCCGTCGATCTCATCGGCGTGCGGGTTGACCGCCCAGACCGCGCCCGTGAAGCCGCCCCGCCGGATCTTCCCGAGGACGGTCCGCCCGACCGAACCCGGCCGCCGGGACGCCCCGACCACCGCGACCGAGCCCGGTCGCAGCAGACCCGCGAGGCTCGCGATGTCAGCGCGGCGACCGCGTACATCCACGGCCGAGCGGTAGCGCTCGTCGCTCTCCTCCAGCGGTACCCGGATCCTGACCTCGCCCTGCGCGTACCGGCGCTCGACGGGCAGCCCGAGGTCCGCGAAGACCTGATGGACGGCCTGGTTGCCGAACAGGGTGTCGGCCTCGAAGAAGCAGATGCCGTCCGCCCGGGCGCGGTGCACCAGGTGTTCTAGCAGCAAAGTGGCCACGCCTTTGCCGTGCCAGCGGTCGGCCACCGCGAGCGCCAGCTCGGCGGTCTGCGGCGGGTCGTCCACCAGCTCGCAGTCCGCCTCGCCGACCAGTTGGTCCCCCGCCCAGGCGCCGAGCGCCAGCAGATCGGGCCTCGGGGCGCACAGCCGGTCCGCGGCCTGCGCGGGCGCGTTGCGACTGACCCCGAAGAAGCGCAGCCGGCGGCTCTCCTCCGACATCCCCTCGGCGTGAAGGTCCAGCACCGCCCGGTGGTCGTCCGGGCCGAGCGGCCGCAGTTCGACCGTGGTGCCGTCGGCCAGAAGGGCTTCGGAGGTCCCGTGCGGCGGGTGGACAGTGGACATGACGCACCTCTTCGACTATTGCTTTCCCCACCTCTAGCGTCCTCGCGTGCGCTCCTCACCTCAAAGGGCCGACTGGCCCTGGCACGCTGCCGAGCGGCAGCGCCCTCATCCGGACCAACCCGCCGATTCCCTCGTCCGAGTTACACGGGCTGCGGTCTGGCAGGGACTATGCAAGTCTCGACAGTTAGTCTGACTAGAGGAATCACTATGAACATTTTGACGGACATCGACTACATGGATCACTCACATCAGCTTGTCGTGGAAGCCTCACAGCATCCAGTATCCATCGACAAGGTGCTTCACTTGTTGAATATCAGCTTCGAGTCCCAGGAAGACGATATTCAAACGCCTCCCGGTTTTAGTGTGGCGAGCGATGATGAATTCCATTCGGCTGAACTGTTTGCCCTTCCAGTTGATCATCCCCCCGAGGAGACGCCCGAGGCGAGCCCGCCAAAGAGCCATAGTGGAATTTGGCTCGAGGCTCGCTATTTCGACTCCTCTCGATCGAGAGGGATCGTCTTCCCGAATGACGCAAGACCGGAATTGCGCCTAATGCTCTTCCGCCCTGCGCGAAATTTGCAGGGCCAAGAAATCCTGCAGATCATTTCAACTGAAATTCGAAACATGAAAGGCCGTCGCGTCGCACAGGGAAAGCACATTGTCCGGCGTTCGTGCGATTGGGATAGAAGGGCGAAACGTTGTATTGGCGAATGCCCATCCGGCAGGCACTGCCACGGAAAGGTGATCTCGAGCGGGCCGAGCGGAGTATGCAGTGACTGCAAATGCACTTGACTTCATGGCAGTGAACACTTCCTTACCTCCGAACTGGCTTCAGATTGCAACCGATGTCGCGTTGATTTTCGGCGCCCTCCTCGCCCTGGGAACTGTTTGGGTGTACCGCCGGTCTGGTCCTCGGATTGACGTCCACGCGGAGGTGGATTCGCGAAACACCCTTCGAATCACGGTGATCAATGCGGGAAGGCTAGAGACGAAGGTCTTCGAAGTGGCAGTTGGCACTCTAAGGCGTCGACGCTTCAAGCACCTCTATAGACGCATTCCTGACGTGCTATTGCCGGACCCCGCCATCGAGGTATGCGACGGACCAATTCCTCCGTTCACGATTAAACCTGGCGAGGCAGAGGTCTGGCTGGCTTCCTGGCCGAATGTCACGGTCGAGGTCAAGTCCGAGTCTCGCCGCAGTGACAGCAGAATGCTGGCGTCTCGCCAGGTCGTTTCTCCAACAGACCGGCGCATCCGGGCAATCGCCTCCCTGAATGACCGCGCCATCGGGACGCGGATCAGGAAATGGCCAACTACGGCCGGGAACTTTCCGCTGCCATCGCGGCGAATTCATGAAAATGGAAACAACAATCCTGAGTCGGCAAGTCCATTTGCCTCCAAAGTTCACCAACTCTATCGCAGACTCCGCGGCGCCGGCCATTAGCTCTTGCGTGATTAGTGGAATCACCACCGCCCGTCTTTGCTCAGGTTTATAGTTGTTCCTATCCGTCGCTTTCGGCCGGAACGGATGCGCGCCGCAAGCGGTCTGGGACGGTGCGCAGGCGGGCGAGTAAACCGGTGCGCAGACTGGAGGCAGGCCAGTCGGCACGGGAGGTCACCTGTGGCACCAGACCCATCCGCGGGGAATCCCGACATACCGGATCCGTGGACGCTCCGCTACGAGGGCTTCGACCCGGTGGAGGAGGGATTGCGGGAGGCGCTGTGCGCGGTCGGCAACGGGTACGTGGTCAGCCGGGGCGCCGCACCGGAGTCGGTGGCCGACAGGGTGCACTATCCGGGCCTGTACCTGGCGGGCTGTTACGACCGGGCGGAGTCGACGGTCGCCGGGCGCGTGGTCACCAACGAGGACTTGATCAACGGCCCGAACTGGTTGCCGTTGACGTTCCGGCCGACGGGCGGGGCGTGGTTCACCGGACCGCCCGCCGAGCAGACGCTGGAGCTTGACCTGCGCCGGGGGCTGCTCACCCGCACCGCCCTCGTCGTCGACGAGCGGGGACGAAGGACCCGGCTCCTGCAACGCCGGTTCGCCAGCCAGGCCCGGCCGCACCTGCTCGCTCTGGAGAGCACCTTCACCCCGGAGAACTGTCCGGCCCGCTGGAAGTCCGCTCCGGCCTGGACGGCAACGTCGCCAACACCGGCGTCGCCCGCTACCAGGGGCTGGCCCGGCGCCACCTCGTCCCGACCGGTCAGGGAGTGGACGAGGAGGGACTGCTCCGGCTCGAAGTCGAGGCCGTCAACTCGCCGTTGCGGATCGCCCTTTGCGGCCGGACGACAACCGCTGCCGCAGAGCGGGTCACCGAGTGCCGCGAGGGCTGGGCGGCCCACATCCTCACCCTGAACGCCGAACAGCGCCGGCCCCTCACCGTCACGAAGACAGTCTCCGTGCACACCTCCCGCGACCGGGCGATCGAGACCCCGTTGCGCGCCTCCCGCCTGCTCGCCGCCGAGGCCGGCGACTTCGAGCAGCTGCTCGCCGAACACACCCTGCGCTGGGCGGAATTGTGGCGCCGCTGCGGGATCGAGGCGGACTTCGACGGCGCCGGTCCGCTGCACCTGAACCTGTTCCACCTGCTCCAGACCTACTCCGAGCACTCCGTCGACCTCGACGTCGGCATCCCGGCCCGGGGACTCCACGGCGAGGCGTACCGGGGACACGTCTTCTGGGACGAGCTGTTCGTGCTGCGGGTGCTCAGCCTCCGCTTCCCGGAACTGGCCCGCGCCGTGCTGCGCTACCGCTACCGCCGGCTGGATGCCGCCCGCCGGGAAGCCCGCGCGCTCGGCCTGCACGGGGCGATGTACCCATGGCAGAGCGCCGGCGACGGCCAGGAGGAGTCCCAGCAGCTGCACCTGAACCCATTGTCCGGTCGCTGGCTGCCCGACCACAGCCACCTGCAGCGGCATGTCGGATCGGCCGTCGCGTACAACACCTGGCAGTACTACCAGTCCACCGGAGACCGGGACTTCCTGGCCACGGCCGGCGCCGAGACGCTGGTGGAGATCGCCCGCTTCTGGTCCTCGGCCGCCTCCTACGACCGGCCCCGGGAGCGCTGGTCGATCCGCGGCGTCCTCGGCCCCGACGAGTACCACGACGCCTACCCGTGGGCGGACCGGCCGGGACTCGACGACAACGCCTACACCAACGTGCTGGCCTCCTGGGTCCTGGCCCGCGCCCAGGACGCCCTGGACGTCCTGCCCGGCTACCGCCGCGACGAACTGCGCGAACGCCTGGCCCTCGACGACGCGGAGCTGGAACGCTGGCAGGACGTCGGACGACGCCTGCACGTCCCCTTCCACGAGGGCGTCCTCAGCCAGTTCGATGGCTATGAGCGCCTCGCCGAACTCGACTGGACGGCCTACCGGTTCCGCTACCCCGACCTGCGCCGGCTCGACCGGATCCTGGAAGCCGAGGGCGACACCGTCAACCGCTACAAGGCGTCCAAGCAGGCCGACGCGCTGATGCTCTGGTACCTGTTCTCCGCCCGCGAGGTCCGCGACCTGCTACGGCACCTCGGCCACCCGGCCGGTCACGAGCTTCTGCGCCGCACGACCGACTACTATCTGCGGCGCACCGTCCACGGCTCGACGCTCAGCTCGGTGGTGCACGCCTGGGTGCTCACCCGCTCCGACCGCCGCGCCTCCTGGCGCCACTTCCGTGACGCCCTGGTGGCGGATCTCCGGGACAGCCAGTACGGCACCACGGCCGAGGGCGTCCACCTCGGGGCCATGGCGGGTGCGGTCGACCTCCTCCAGCGCTGCTACACCGGCCTGGAGATCCGCGAGGACGCCCTCTGGCTCGACCCGCACCTGCCCTCCGCCCTCAGCCGCATCGACCTGGACCTGCGCTACCGGGGGCACTGGGGCCTCACCATCGCCGTCGACCGCCGCACGGTCACGGTGGGTCTGCGCGAGGACCGCCAGGAACCGGTCCGCATCCGCCTGCGCGGCACCGAGTCGACGATCCGGCCGGGCGAGACCCGGCGCTTCCATCTGTAGCCAGGGCTTCACCGCCGCCCGGACCAGCCGGGTTCCACCTGCTCCCACTCGGACTCCCAGTCCGCCTCCGACCGCCGGTCCAGCCGATGGCGGCGCAGGGCGACCCAGCCCTCCGTACCGAATCCGAGCGTGGTGACCGTGGCCAGACCCACCAGGACGGCGTCCGAGACGATCAGTCCGTTCGACCGGGGGGCGCCGAGCGGCTGCCCGGCGTCGTTCAGGCCGACGCGGAGCGCCGTGCCGGTGGTCGTGCCGTCCGGCACGGGGACGCTGCCCGCACCGGGTCCGACCGGGTACGTCCACCGCGCTGGGGCGTGCTCCCGCGCGCTGCCCCTCGGGTCGTCCGACTGCGCGGGGCCCGTCGTGACGGCGGTGACGACGTGCCAGTGCCGGGCGGCCCGTGCCGCATCGTCCGCCTCCGTGCGGTACAGCAGCAGGGCGGCGACCACGGCCAAGACCACGGCGACGAGCACCATCAGCGCCGTGCCGGTCACGAGGCGGCTGTACGCCCGGTCGAGCGGACGGCAGAGCGGGTTGTTGTCCCGGCCGGCGGCCCGGCGGAGATGCCCGCGCAGGGTCGTGCGGGAGGCGGGGTGCAGGTGCGCGGCGGCTGTGGCGGACATGACGCGCCTCCTCGGTGCCGGGACGGCTTCAGCCCTCGCCGATCAGTCTGGCGAGCCCGCTGCCGTTCCCCGAGGGCCTGACGGGCCGTACACCGAGGACCGACCGGCCCCAGCCGGAGCCCGTGGTCCGGTGGTGCCATGGAAGGAGTACGGCGGCCGGCCGGCCCCGCACCGAGCCAGGGAGGACGCCATGAGAGCCGACGTGGGAGACCGCATCATCGTCCAGGGCACCCGACCGGGCACAGCGCGCAGGGACGGCGAGATCGTCGGCCTGCACCACCCGGACGGCAGCCCGCCGTACGACGTGCGCTGGTCGGAGAACGACCGGGTGACGGAGTACTTTCCCGGTCCGGACGCCCGGATCCACCACTACCGAGACGAGGACGAGGCCGCCCCGCCCCATCCGCACCTCTTCGCCGATTGACTGGCCACCGCCGTGACAGTCGCTGCCCACGCCCCCGCGGGCGGACTCACCGGTACCGAGGCCGCGAATCTGCTCGCCGAGCACGGCCGCAACGAAGTCGCGGCCGACCGGCGGGTGCCGCTGTGGGCCCGGGTGGCCGCCCAGCTCCGGGATCCCCTGATCACCGTGCTGCTCGCGGCCGTCGCCCTGACACTGGCCATCGGCGACCACCCGGACGCGATCGTCATCGCGCTGGTGATCGTGATCAACACCACCGTGGGCGTGGTCCAGGAGGTCCGGGCGGAGAACGCCGTCGCTGCACTCTCCCGGCTGTCCGCCCCGGCGGCGCGGGTGGTGCGCGACGGAGTGCAGCGCACGGTGCCGTCGGCCGAGATCGTCCCGGGAGACGTCGTCGTCCTCGCCGAAGGGGACATCGTCCCGGCCGACGCCCGGCTCATCGAGGCGGCGGCGCTCCTGCTCGACGAGTCGATGCTGACCGGCGAGTCCCTGCCGGTGATCAAGTCGGTCCAGTCCGAGGCCCCGGAGGACGAAAGGGTCCAGGCGGGGACGACGGTGCTGAGGGGCCGGGCCCTCGCCGTGGTCACGGCCACCGGCGCCGGGAGTGCGCTCGGCCGGATCGCCGCCATGCTGCGGCCCCGGCCCGAACCCACACCGCTCCAGCGGAGGCTGGCCGGGCTCGGACGGGTGCTGGCCGCCGTGGCGGTCGGACTCTGCGCGGTGGTCTTCGTCCTCGGTCTGCTCCGCCACCAGCCGCCCGGCGAGATGGGCGTGACGGCCATCAGCCTGGCGGTCGCCGCCGTGCCGGAGTCGCTGCCCGCCGTCGTCACACTCGCCCTCGCGTTGGGCGCGCGTCGGATGGCCGCCCGCCACGCCGTGGTCCGACGGCTGCCGGCCGTCGAGACGCTCGGTTCGGTCACCGTGCTGGCGACGGACAAGACCGGCACCCTCACCGAGGGCCGCATGGTCGTCGAGCGCCTCTGGACACCGCATTCCACGGCCATCGTGACCGGCCTCGGCTACGGACCGGCCGGTGGGATCCGGCTCGCCGGAACCGCCGACGAGGAGGTGAAGAGCTTGCTCACCGCCGCCGCGCTGTGCAACGACGCCACCCTGCGCCGACCGTCCGGCGGCGCGGACGGCGAATGGGGAGCGCTCGGAGATCCGACCGAGGCCGCCCTGCTGACCGCCGCCGGCAAGGTGGGCCTGGACCACCAACGGCTACGGGAGACGCACCCCCGGGTCGCGGAAACGCCGTTCGACAGCACCCGCAAGCGGATGAGCACCGTCCACCACGGGCCCGACGGCGGCCTGCTGGCCTGTCTCAAGGGCGCCCCGGAGGCGGTCCTCGAACCCGTCGTCCTGGCCGACCCTCCCGAGTTGCTGGAGCGGGCCCGGCACGCGGCCGCCGGCCTCGCAGCCGAGGGTTACCGGGTGCTCGCCGTAGCCGGGCGCCGCCTCGACCGCATGCCGGAGCGACCCGATGCGGTGGAGCGGGGCCTGCGGCTGCTCGGCCTGACCGCGCTGGCCGACCCGCCCAAGTCTTCGGCGGCCGCCACCTTGGCCTCCTGCCGGCGCGCCGGAATCCTGCCCCTCCTGGTCACCGGGGACCATCCGGCCACCGCCCGGGCCCTGGCCGTTCGGATCGGCCTGCTCGAACCGGGCGCCGGACCGGAGGTCGTGGTGAACGGACAGGCCATCGCCACCGGTGCGGTCACCGATCTCACCCGGGCACGGATCTTCGCCCGTACCGATCCCCGCCAGAAACTCGACATCGTGCAGGCCTGGCGTGCCCGGGGCGCCGTCACCGCGATGACCGGCGACGGCGTCAACGACGGTCCCGCCCTGCGCCAGGCGGATATCGGCGTGGCCATGGGCCGGCGCGGCACCGAGGTCGCCCGTCAGGCAGCCGACCTGGTCCTCGCCGACGACGAACTCGCCACCGTGGTCGGCGCGGTGGAGGAAGGCCGACGGGTCTACGACAACATCCGCCGCTTCCTGGTCTTCGGGCTGGCCGGCGGTGCGGCCGAGATCCTGGTGATGCTCGCCGGACCGCTGTTCGGCCTCGCGCTGCCGCTGCGGGCGGGCCAGATCCTCTGGATCAACCTGCTCACTCACGGCCTCACCGGCGTCGCCATGGGCGCCGAGCCCGTCTCCCCGGGCGCGATGACCCGGCCCCCGCGCCCACCCCACCAGCACATCCTCGGTTCGGGCGTGTGGCAGCGGGTGCTGTTGCTCGGCCTCGTAGTCGCAACAGCCTCGCTCGGCGCCGGGCTCTGGGCCCACGGCGGTGACCGCCCGTGGCAGACCGTCCTGTTCCTCGCCCTGCTGGCGGCCCAGCTCGGCACCGTCCTCGGGCTGCGCGAACGCCTGCTGACCCGCGCGAACCCCTTCCTCCCGCTGGCGGTCCTCGCCTCCGCCGCACTCGCAGCGGCCGCCCTCTACCTGCCGTTCCTGCGCGACGTACTGGACACCGCGCCGCTGTCCTGGAGCGACCTCACCGCCCCGGCAGCCGCCGGGCTCGCAGGCTTCGCGACGGCCCGGCTGCGAAAGCAAGGCATCTAGCAACCCTGAATCGCCACCCGCTTCGACGGTCCGGCATCTTGCCGGGCGCGGGTGCGTGGCCAACCACTGCGACGGCCGACGGGCCGCGCGGCGCGGCCTCGTTCAGTCGTTCGTCGTGCGGCTCGATTCATCATGCACGGCCCGCGTCGGCGGACGGCCTCCGCTCAGGCCGGCTTGGCGTCGGCCGTGCCGTGCCGATGTGCGCCGGCGGCGGATCGGACAGTTGGAAGAGGCAGACGGCGCGGCGCTCGGCTCAGTAGGGCAGCCGGCGGCCGGACGGCGTCCGCAGGTCGAGCGGCGGGGGTTCGTGCGGGCGGGTCGGCCTGGTGACGACCTTGATCCGGACCATCGTGCCCACCTCCTCGTTCGGCTTCGCGTTCCACCTTGCCGCCTGCGGATGCAGCGCCCCAGGGCCCCGGGGCCGTCCCGGGCCGCCGGGCGGTGACGTGTCGGCTGGGCCCGACGGTCTGCTGCGGCTGGGCCGGTCGTCCCTCGTGGCGGGCTCGGACCGGTGCCTACCGTGGAAACAGGCCGTACAACGCCGAACCCGAGGAGGACCGCCATGACACCCGCGAGCTCCGACAGCCCCGGCCGTTCCGTCGTCCTCGGCGTCGACACGCACGACACCGGCCGGATGACCGCGGCCTGGGCCGCCGACGAAGCCGACCGCCGGGGCCTGTCGCTGCGGCTGGTGCACGCCGTCCCGCCGCTGTACCGGGAGTTCCGGCACTTCGACGGGGACCGCTACCACAAGGCCCTGCTGGCGCGGGCCGAGCGGGCCCTCGACTGGGCCGCGTCCGTGGCCTGGGAGCGGCACCCGGGGCTGGCGCTGACGACCGACGCCCCCGAGGACCTCCCGGCGCCGGCGCTGTGCCGCGAGTCCCGTACCGCCGCGCTCGTCGTGCTCGGCTCCCGCCGGCTGGGCCGGGCCGAGGAAGCGCTGAGCGCCTACTCGGTCGCCGTCCCGGTCAGCGCCCAGGCCCGCTGTCCGGTGGTCGTGGTCCGCGACCCCGAACACACCACCCAGGACCCGCCGTACGTCGTGCTCGGCGTGGACGGTAGCCCGTCCTCGGAGCGGGCCGTCGACTTCGCGTTCGACCTCGCTGCCGAACGCCGGGCCGCCCTGCGCGTCCTCTGGGTCTGGCATCGGTCGCCGGTCGGCAACCTCGACGAGCACGCCACGGAACAGATACTGCGCCGGCTGCTGTTCGAGTCCACCTCGGGGCGCCGCTATCTCCACCCGGATGTGACCGTGACCCACGAGCTGATCCAGGGCCACCCGGTCGAGGAGCTGGCGAAGGCCTCCGAGCACGCCCTCGCCGTCGTCATCGGCCGCCGGGGCAGCGGCGGCTTCACCGGCATGCGGCTCGGCTCCGTCCCGCACGGTCTGCTGCACCGCGCCCACTGCCCGGTCATCACCGTGCCCGCCTCCCGGCGCTGAGACCGGTCGGTCCGCTCGGTGTCGATCATCGGCCAACCCGGGGAGAACATTGTGAACGGTCCCGTCGTCGTCGGATTCGACGGCTCGCCGGAGAGCCTCGCCGCGACCCGGTGGGCCGCCGACGAGGCCCGAGTTCGCGGGCTGCCCCTCGAACTGCTCCAGGCCTGGCCCTGGCCGAAGCTGGACGTGGTCGGCTCGAACGAGGTCTACGTCCGCAGCCGCGAACAGCTTGTAGCCCTGGAATCGGACCTGCGCGTCGACCACCGCGACCTCCAGGTCTCCGCCGTCCATCTCCCCGCCGACCCGGCCGAGGCGTTGGCGGTCGCCGGACGGAACGCCACGCTGCTCGTGCTCGGGTCCCGAGGCCTGGGCACCGTCCACGGGTTCCTGGTCGGCTCGGTGAGCCAGGAGGTGCTGCGCCGGGCCACCTGCCCGGTGTTACTGGTACGGGCCTCCGGGGGTGGAACCGGCGGCCCCGTGCTGGTGGGCTTCGACCTGGGCCGTCCTGCGGACGAGGTGCTCGCCTTCGCCTTCTGGGCCGCCGCAGCGCGGACGGCGCCGCTACGAGTGGTGCACGTCTGGGAGCCTCCGGCGGCCATCAAGTACCTGTCCTACGACGCCACCGGCCACGCCGGGAAGGACCTCGCCCCTGAGGAGAGGGCCCGCCTCGACGGCGCCTTGGAGCCCTGGCGAGCCCGTCACCCCGAGGTGGACGTGACGGCCGACCTGGTCCACGGCAACACGGCCGTCGAACTCACCGCGGCCGCGCAGACGGCCCGGCTGCTCGTCCTGGGCCGCCGGATCCGGCAGATGCCGCTCGGCGCCCACCTCGGTCCGGTGGCCCACGCCGCGATCCACCACGTCGACTGCCCGGTCGCGATCGTCCCGCACGGCTGATGGGACCGTCCGGCGACCGGATCGGGTCCAGACGGCCCATGCCCGCCGGCGATCTCCAGCGTGAGCCTGGAGGTGACGAAAGGTGGAGACCATGCACACCGTGATCGTGTACGAGAGCATGTACGGCAACACCCGCGAGATCGCCGAGGCAATCGCCGAAGGTGTCCACCAGGCCGACCCCGGGGCGGCCGTGGACTGCCTCCCGGTGGCCGAGGCCGACGCCGAACTCACCCGCTCCGCGGACCTGCTGGTGGTCGGCGGCCCGACCCACATGCACGGCATGTCCTCCGGGCTCAGCCGCCGGATGGCAGCCATGGCCGAGGCACACGAGGAAGGCCGCGAAGAGGCCGCCGCCGAGGCACGAGAGACCGCCGAGGGCCCGGGCCTGCGCGCTTGGTTCCACGACCTGCCGAAGAGCGGAGACGGTGTCCACGCCGCCGCGTTCGACACCCGGGTCGACATGCCCCGGGCCGGCGGTGCCGCCAACGGCATCGCCCACCGGCTCTCCCACCGCCACTTCGACCTCGTCGCCGAACCCGAGGGCTTCATCGTGGAGCGCAACGACGGGCCGCTGCGCGACGGCGAACTCGACCGCGCCCGTGCCTGGGGCGCGAAGCTGGTCTGACCACCGGTGCGCCGGAACCGACCGGTCGAGCCGACCGTGGCCGACAACGTCCGGGCCGCGTTCCCGGCTGCCCCGCCGCCCGCCGACGAGGCGACCCCGGAGCCCCGTGAGCCCCTCGCCCTGCTCTTCCGCGACCTGCGGACCTCGTCCGACGGCCTGAGCGAGCGGGAGGCTTCCCGCCGGCTGACCGTGTACGGGCCCAATGCGCTGGTACGCCGGGAGGGCCGGCGCTGGCCGCGGGAACTGGCGCGCCAGTTCACCCACCCGCTCGCCCTGTTGCTGGCCTGTGCCGCTGGGCTGGCCGCGATCAGCGGTGCCCCGAACCTGACGGGCGCGATCCTCGCGGTGGTCGGGTTGAACGCCCTGCTCGCCTTCGCGCAGGAGCGGCAGGCCGAGCGCGCGGTGGAGGCCCTGGCCGGGTTCCTGCCCGACGACGCCACGGTGGTCCGCGAGTGCCGACGGCGGTCGGTGCCGGCGACCGAACTGGTACCGGGTGACGTCCTGGTGGTGGAGGAGGGTGACCGGGTCTCGGCGGACTCGCGGCTGCTCTCGGGCGGGGTGGAGGTCGACCTCTCGGCGCTGACCGGCGAATCGGTACCGGTGTTCCGCTCCGCCGAGTTCACGGAGGGCCCCGGCCCGTTGCTGGACGCCCGTGACCTGCTGTTCTCCGGCTCCGTGTGTACCGGCGGAGCCGCCGTGGCGCTCGTGACGGCCACGGGCATGCACACCGAGCTCGGCCGGATCGCCGCCCTGAGTCAGCGCACCCGGCGTGAGGAGAGCCCGCTGGAACAGCAGGTCAAACGGGTCGCCCGGCTGATCGCGGTGATCGCGGTCGGCGGGGGGCTCGCGTTCCTGCCGATGGGACTGGCGGCCGGACTCTCCCTCACGGCATCGGTGGCCTTCGCCGTCGGACTGCTCGTCGCCAACGTACCCGAGGGCCTGCTGCCGACGATCACCCTCGCCCTCGCCTCGGGCGTGCGCGACCTCGCCCGGCGCGGCGCCGTGGTCAAGCGGCTGTCCGCCGTGGAGACGCTCGGCTCGACCACGGCGATCTGCACGGACAAGACCGGCACGCTGACCGAAAACCGGATGAGGGTCACCGAGACGTGGATTCCCGGAGCCACGACGGCCGGTGTCTCCACGAGAGTCGACGCGTCCGCGAGGGGCGACGAAATCCTGACGCTCGCCGACGCCGCCGCCACCTGTACGACGGCCGACCCGGCGGCGGGCCACGGAGACCCGACCGAACTCGCCCTCCTCGACCTGGCTGCCCGCGCCGACACCGGCCGCGCACCGGCTCGACGGGACGCGGAGCGCCGGGCACTGTTCCGCTTCGACCCGCGCATCAAGCTCATGACCACCGCGGACGCCCGTGACGGCTCGGTCGTCCTGCACACGAAGGGCGCCCCGGAAGAGGTGCTCACCCACGCCACCCGGCTGCTCGACCACGACGTCGAGCGCCCGATCAGCGCGGCCGACCGCACGGAGGTGGTCCACGAAGTCGGCGAGCTGGCGGCGCGCGGCCTGCGCGTCCTGGCCGTCGCGCGCCGTGCCCTCGCTCCCGGGCAGCCACTCCCGACCCGCCGCGAGGACGCCGAGCACGACCTCTGCCTGATCGGCCTGGTCGCCATGTCCGACCCGCCGAGGCCCGAGGTGGCCGACGCCATCCGGAGGGCCCACCGGGCGGGGATCACCGTCCACGTGGTCACCGGCGACAACGGCCTGACCGCCGCCGCCGTCGCCGAGCAAGTCGGCATCGGCCACCGCGGCATGCGCATCGTCACCGGCACGGAACTCGACGCGATGGGCGACGAGCGCCTGGACGCGCTGCTGTCCCGGGGCGAGGAGGTGATCTTCGCCCGCACCTCGCCCGAGGCCAAACTGCGCATCGCCGACGCCCTGCGGGCCGAGGGCCACACCGTCGCCATGACCGGCGACGGCGTGAACGACGCGCCCGCCCTGCGCCGCGCCGACATCGGCGTCGCCATGGGCCGCTCCGGCACCGAAGTCGCCCGCGAAGCCGCCACCATGGTGCTCACCGACGACGACTTCGCCACCATCATCGCGGCCGTCGAGGAGGGACGACGCACCTACGAGAACATCCGCAAGTTCATCGTCTACATCTTCACCCACGCCGTTCCGGAGGTCGTCCCGTTCCTGGTCTTCGCCCTCGCCGGCGGAGCCGTGCCGCTCCCCTTGACGGTGATGCAGATCCTCGCCATCGATCTCGGCACCGACACGCTCCCGGCCCTGGCCCTCGGCCGCGAGCGCGCCGAACCGGGCCTGATGGACCGGCCGCCGCGGCCCCGGTCGGAGAAGGTGATCCGCCCGGCCATGCTTGCCCGGGCGTGGGGATTCCTCGGTCTGATCTCCGCCGCCCTGGTGATGGGTGGCTACTTCCTCACCCTCGGGCGCGCCGGCTGGCACCCCGGTGACCCCACCGGCGCGGGCGCCGCCCTCCACCTGCCGTATCAACAGGCCACCACCGTCGCTTGGTTGGGAATCGTCGCCTGTCAGATCGGCACCGCCTTCGCCGCCCGGACCGACCGGGCATCGCTGCGGGCCGTCGGCGTGTTCGGCAACCACCAACTGCTCGGCGGCATCGGCTTCTCGCTCGCATTCGCCGCCGCGGTCGTCTACCTTCCGGCGCTGCAGCGGGTCTTCGGCACCGCAGCCCTCAGAGGGTGTTCGATACCGATTTAGGCTGCCGCGAGGAGTTTCGGGCGGAGGTATTGCCCGATTCTGTCCGGGCTGGCGGTCAGTCGGGTGGCCAT
>NZ_JBIWPA010000026.1:0-125760 GCF_044768035.1 Kitasatospora sp. NPDC101176 | reverse complement strand
CTGCGCAATCTGGCACAACGACCACACTGGTCAGCCCGTCATGCGCTCGCTGACCGCCTACGACCACTAACCCTTCGCATCATTCATCTAGGGGGAGTGAGCGGAAGGCCGAGACAGAACCGTCGTCCGGCGTACCGGACGGCCTGAGCGCCAGACACCGAGACCTGATGCATCGTCAGAAAAGTCAGCAAAAGGTCAGCATTCATCCGAGCAAACGCTGTCACACCCACCCACATGTGAGACTCTGCGGATCTTCGAATCCCGTCTCGCCCGCCCTCCGGAACCCGACCCAGCCATCGCCGCCCGGCAGGGGCGTCGGGCCACCGCAGCACCGGCGGCCGACCGTCTCTACCAATCCACCGACACGCGTCTCCGCAGGTCAGCGCACCCTCCCTCGCGCCTTCAAGGGAATCGAGGGCAGCTCCGGGGCGGGCAGTCGGCCGCCGTCGTAGCCGTGTACTTCGCCGAACCGGACACCCTTCTCCCAGTCATTTCGTGCCTGTACGATCTCCTCACCGGATCGGCCGATGAAGTTCCACCACATGACGATCTCCTCCTCGAAGGGGGTGCCGCCGAGGAGGACGGTGCGGGCGGGGGTGTCGGAGGTGTTGGTGAGGGTCAGGGCGGTGGCACCGGGGGCGAGGTAGCCGAGGTCTCCGGGGTGGAGCGGGGTGTCGGCGAGGCGGACGTCGCCCTGGTCGACGAGCAGGCCGTGTTCGAAGGCCGGGTCGACGGCCAGGGTGACGGTGGCGTGCGGGTCGAGGGTGAGCTCGGCGCCGAGCAGCGGGGTGAAGGTGGGGACGGGGGAGGTGTCGCCGGCGAGGGTGCCGAGGAAGACCCGGGCCCGGCCGCCGTCGAGGGCGACGGGGAGCGGGGCGTGGTGGTGGAAGTCGCGGGCGGTGTGCCGGTGCTGCTCGGGGAGGGCCACCCAGAGCTGGACGCCGTGGAGGACGGCAGTCGCGGGGGTGGAGACCTCGGAGTGGCTGATGCCGTGTCCGGAGGTCATGAGGTTGACCTCGCCGGGGCGGACGAGGGCGTGGACGCCGAGGCTGTCGCGGTGCTCGATCTCGCCGCTGAAGAGCCAGCTGACGGTCTGCAGTCCGGTGTGCGGGTGCGGGGCGACGTCCATGCCGCCGGTGCGGGCGACGTCGTCCGGCCCGTAGTGGTCGACGAAGCACCAGGCGCCGATGAGGGTGCGGGAGCGCTGGGGCAGGGTGCGGCGTACGGTCATGGCGCGGGGCCCGCCGAGGGGGACGTCGCGGGCGGGCAGGACGTCCACGGTGGTGTGCGGTGCGGTGGCGGCGTCGGTCTCGGCGGTGCTCATGGGTGAGGGTTCCTCCCGTGCGGCGTTCGGAAAGATTGTTTTATCTTCAACTATAGTGTCATGGCAAGGTGGCAACCGACAGCGATCCGGTGGAGGAGTTCAGGTGAGTGAAGTGACGACGGTCTCGGCTGACCGGCGGGTGTTCATCGACAAGCAGAGCCCGCAGGCCTATCGCGCACTGCTGGCGGCCGCCGAGGCGGCGCGGGCGGTCGCCGCCGACGCCGGACTCGACCGCGTCGTGGTGGAACTGGTCAACCTGCGGGTGTCCCAGATCAACGGTTGCGCCTACTGCCTCAACGTGCACACCAGGGCCGCGCTGGCCGCCGGCGAGACCGCCCAGCGGCTGGGCGTGCTCCCGGCCTGGCGGGACACCGAGCTGTTCACGCCGCGGGAGCGCGCGGTGCTCGGCCTGGCCGAGGCCACCACCACCCCCGCGGACGCGGGTGTCCAGGAGGAGGCCTACCGCGCCGCGCGCGAGGTGCTGTCGGACGAGGAGATCTCTGCCGCGGTGTGGGTCGCGATCACCATCAACTCCTTCAACCGGGTGTCCATCATGAGCAAGCACCCCGTGCGGCCGGCGCCGGTGCGGTAGTCGCGCGGGCGCGGGGTGGCCGTGCGCCCCCGGGCGGGGCGGATGCCTCGCCCGGGGGAGTCCGCCGGTGCGGTGACGGATGTTCAAACAAGCGCGCCGGTGGTCGAGTTCCCGGCGGTTGGACGCGTACATGACGCCTGGTGGGAGGGGTCGCGAACCCTTGACCGGGGGGTGGGTTCTCTGCGAACCTCTCGGCAGGTCAGGACCATGGTCTTTCCGCGGGGGAGAAGATCGGCTCCGATTCGGTTGTGCGCAGGGGGGATCTGGGCGGGCCGGGAGGGTCGCGGCCGGAGCGGCCGGTCGGCCGGCCAGGGGCGGGCCGGACACCACCAGACGGTCGCGTCACCAGCGAACCCGCGGCGCCGACACCCTCGGCTCCCGGTCGCGTGCCCGCACCGATCGCCGACCGTCGAATCGAGCCGCAGATGCCAGAGTCCTCCGCCGTGCCCGCGTCGCCCTTCCAGCAGGGGGTCTGGCTGACCGAGCGGCTCGGGCCCGTGCACGGGGCGTTCCTGATGCCGGTCCGGATCTCCTTCGACCGGGTCGACGCGGCCGCGCTCGGACGGGCGGTGAAAGAGCTGACCGGGCGTCACAGCGCCTTGTCCCGGGTGTTCGTGGAGCGCGACGGGCGGATCCTGCAGGAGCCCGGACCGGCCCCGCTGCTGGAGGTGGCCGACGCCTCCGGGGACGGGCCGGAGGGCCTGGCGAAGCGGCTCGCCGAGGACGCGGCCCGGCCGATCGACCTCCGGACCGGCCCGCCGGCGCGGTTCACCCTCCACCTCGGCGGGGGCGGCGGCGCGGAGCTGCTGGTCGTCGTCCACCACGCCGTCTTCGACGGGGAGTCCAAGGACGTCCTGGTCGCCGACCTCGCCGTGGCCTACGCCGCGGCCCTGGGCGGACCCGCATCCACTCCG
The DNA here is from genome assembly GCF_044768035.1 of Kitasatospora sp. NPDC101176. Lineage (NCBI taxonomy): Bacteria > Bacillati > Actinomycetota > Actinomycetes > Kitasatosporales > Streptomycetaceae > Kitasatospora > Kitasatospora sp. NPDC101176. Next base: position 122,930 of record NZ_JBIWPA010000026.1, on the reverse strand, counting down.
GACCGCCCGGGTCGGCCGGACCTCCTCGCCGCCCACCCGGCGGGCCCTGCCCACCCGGCGGCCCCGCCCCCCGCAGTGCCGACCCCGCACCCCGCCCCGGAGCTGGTGCGCCGCGCCGCCGACTGGTACGGCCCGCGCTGGGCGGCCGCGACCGACCCGGTGCTCCCCGGACTGCCGCGCGCCGTCACCGCGGCCGGGCCGGGGGAGGCCGTCGGCTGGCGGCTGGACGCGCCGGAGCGGGCCCGGCTGGCCGACGCTGCCGCGCGCAGCGGCGTCACCGTCTTCGAGTTCCTGCTCGCCGCCCTGCACGGGCTCCTGCTGCGCTACGGGGGCGAGGCCGTCCCGGTGTCGGTGCCGCTCTCCGTCCGCGGGCCCGGGCAGGCCGGTGAGCTGGGGATGTTCGTCAACGAGCTGCCGGTGCACGCGCCGGCCGGGGCGACGGCCGCGTCGGACTTCGCCGGGTACGCCCGGGCGGTACGGGCCGAGGTGCGCGCCGCGTACGCCTTCCGGACGGTGCCGTTCGGCGCGGCGGTGGGCGGTCTGACGCCGCGGGTCGGGCTCTGCCCGGTGTCCTTCGGCTACCGGCGGAGCACGGCCGCCGACCCGGTGTTCCCGGGGAGCACCGCCCGGGTGGACCGGGCGGTGTTCAACGGCGCCGCCCGCAACACGCTGCACCTGCAGGCCGTGGACACCGCCGAGGGGCTGGAGCTCTCCCTCCAGTACCCGCCCGCGGTGCTGTCCGCGGCCGCCGCCGGACGCGTCGCCGGGCACTACCGCACGCTGCTGGCGGCCGCCACCGAGCGGCCGGACGCGCCGCTGGGCTCCCTGGCCCTGCTGGGCCGCGCCGAGCGCCGGCTGGTCACCGCCGAGTGGAACGACACCGCCCGCGACTACCCCCGCGACCTCACGGTGCTGGACCTGGTGCGCGAGCGTGCCGCCGGGACGCCGGACGCGCCCGCTGTCGTCGCGCCCGCCGTCGTCGCCCCTGCCGTCATCACCCCCGCCGGCTCCCCGCCGGCGGACGCGGGTGCCGTCGCGGTCGCCGGACCGGTGCGGCTGAGCTACCGGGAGCTGCTCGCCCGTGTCGACGGCCTGGCGGCCGCGCTGCGCGGCGCCGGCGTCGGGCCGGGCGACCTCGTCGCTCTGCACCTGGGGCGCAGCGCGGACCTGCCGGCCGCGCTGCTCGCCGTGCACGCCGCCGGGGCGGCCTACCTGCCGCTCGACCCCGGCCACCCCGCCGAGCGGCTGGCCCACCTGCTGGCCGACTCCGGCGCGACCCTGCTGCTCGCCGACCGGGAGCCCGCCCCCGCCGTCCTGGCGGCCGCCCCTGCGGTGCTGCGCCTCGGCGCCGCCGGCGCCGCGCCCACGGCCTCCCCGGCGCCCGCGGCAGCCGGTTCTCCGAGCGCGCTCGCCTACGTGCTGTACACCTCGGGCTCGACCGGGCGGCCCAAGGGCGTGGAGGTCGGGCACCGGGCGCTGGTCAACCTGCTGACCTCCTTCGCCGACCGGCTCGGCTCCTCGCACCGCGACGCGTGGCTCGGGCTGACCTCGCTCTCCTTCGACATCTCCGGCCTGGAGCTCCTGCTACCGCTGGTCACCGGCGGCCGGCTGGTGCTGGCCCCGGACGGCGCGGCGACGGACGGGCCGCGGCTGCTCGACCTGGTCCGGCGCGAGGGCGTCACCCACGTCCAGGCGACCCCGTCCGGCTGGCGGGTGCTGCTCGCCGCCGGGCCGCTGCCGCCCGGGCTGACGGCGCTGGTCGGCGGCGAGTCGCTCCCCCTGCCGCTGGCCCGTGAACTGCGCGCCGCTGTAGAGGAGTTGACCAACGTTTACGGGCCCACCGAGACGACCGTCTGGTCGACCTGGCGGGCGATCCCGACCGCCCCGGACACCGTGCCGATCGGTCGGCCGATCGCCAACACCCGCGCCTACGTGCTGGACCCGGACGGCCGCCCGCTGCCGGTCGGGGTGCCCGGCGAGCTCCACCTCGGCGGTGACGGCGTCGCGCAGGGCTACCGCGGCCGCCCCGAGCTGACCGCCGAACGCTTCGTCGAGGACCCGTTCGCCGGCGGCCGGATGTACTGCACCGGTGACCTCGCCGCCTGGACGGAGGACGGTGAACTGACCTTCCACGGGCGGATCGACGCCCAGGTGAAGATCAGGGGCCACCGGGTCGAACCCGGCGAGGTCGAGGCCGTCCTGCTGGCGCACCCGGCCGTCGCCGAGGCGGCCGTCGCCGTGCACGAGGAGACCCCGGGCGAGCCCGAACTCGTCGGCTACGTCGTCCCGTCCTCCGGCGCGGGGCCGGCCGACGGCGCTGAGCCGGTCACCGACGCCGAGCCGGTCACCGACGCCGAGCTGCGGGAGTACCTGCGGCGCACCCTCCCCGCGGTGATGGTGCCGCGGCGGTACCTACGCCTCGACCGCCTGCCGCTCACCCCGAACGGCAAGCTGGACCGCCGGGCGCTGCCCGCCCCGCCCCGGCCGGACGCGGTGGCCTCCGCCACGGCCTCCCCGCCTGCAGCGCCTGCCACGCCTGCCCCACCTGCCGCGGCACGCCCCGGTGCCGGGGCCGAGCAGCCCGACGAGGTCGCCGCCACCGTCCTGGCGATCTGGCGGGAGGTGCTCGCCCTGCCCGAACTGGGCCCGGACGACGACATCTTCGAGCTCGGCGGGCACTCCCTGACGATCATCCAGATCACCGCGCGGATCCGCGCCGCGCTCGGGGTGGAGCTCGACTTCGACCTGTTCTTCGACGTCTCCACGCCGGCCGGCATCGCGGCGGCCGTCCGCGAGCGCCGCTGAGACGGGCCCGGCGAGCGCGGCCGGGCCCCGGACGCACTCCGGGTGCGTCCGACCTCCCGGCCGCCGGCCCGTCCGACCGCCCCCGCTCCCGTCACCGGCCCCGCACCCCCGAGCGGCGTCCCCGTCGGCTCGGCACCCGTCACCAGCACCCGCCCGTCACCAGCACCCGCCCGTCACCAGCACCCGCCCGTCACCAGCACCCGCCCGTCACCAGCACCCGACCGTCACCAGCACCCCGCCCCGCCTCGCCCGAATGGACCGCCGATGACCGACACCCAGGACCTGCCCGCCGACTGGTCCGCCACCAAGCGCGCCCTGCTCGCCCAGCGCCTGCGGGGCGCCGCGGCGCCGAGCCGGACGGTCGGACCCCGCCCGGCGGGCAGCCCGCCGCCGCTGTCCAGCGGGCAGGAACGGCTCTGGTTCATGGACCAGTTCAGCCCGGGCGGCACGGCCTACGCACTGGCTCCGGCCCGCCGGTTACGCGGTCCGCTCGACCGGCAGGCCCTGGACCGGGCGCTCACCGACCTGGTGAACCGCCACGAGGGGCTGCGGATGTCCTTCCCCACCACCGACCACGGCACCGCCGAGGTCGTGATCGCCCCGCCGGGCCCGTTCCCCGCCGAGCCGGTGGACGTCTCCGCCGGCCCGGACCCGGAGCGAAGAGCCGCCGAGGAGGTCGGCGCGCTGGTCGCCCGGCCCTTCGACCTGGCGGCCGGACCCCTCCTCCGGGCCCGGCTGATCCGGCTCGGCGCCGAGGACCACGTCCTCGCGCTGGCCATGCACCACATCGTCTGCGACGGCTGGTCCATCGACATCCTGAACCGCGAACTGGACGCGCTCTACGCCCAGCACGCCGACGGCACCCCGGCCGGGCTGGCGGACCTGCCCGTCCAGTTCGGCGACTACGCCTGCTGGCAGCGCGAGCGCCTGGCGGGCGGCGCCCTCGCCGCCTCCCGGGAGCACTGGCGCGCCGAACTCGCCGGCGTCCCGGCACTGGAGCTGCCCACCGACCGGCCGCGGCCCGCGCTGCTCACCTTCGAGGGCGCCGCCCTGGAGCTGCACTGGGGCCCGGAGCTGGTGCGGGCCGTCGCCGAGTGCGCCCGCGCGCACGGCGCGTCGACGTACATGGTGCTGATGGCCGGGCTCCAGGTGCTGCTGGGGCGGCACGCCGGGCAGCGGGACTTCGCCGTCGGCTCCGCGGTGGCCGGCCGGCTGCACCGCGAACTGGAGGGCGTGGTCGGCGCGTTCGTGAACATGCTGCCGATCCGGGCCAGACTGGAGCCCGGGCGGTCCTTCGCCGAGCTGCTCGCCCGGGTGCGGGAGACCACGCTCGACGCGTACACCCACCAGGAGGTGCCGTTCGAGCAGATGGTCGCGGACCTGGACGTGGAGCGGGACGTCAGCCGCGCGGCCGTCTTCCAGACCACCTTCGCCTTCCAGAACTACGGGGAGCGCACCGCCGTGCCCGCCACCGAGGGCTTCGGCTACCGGGCCACCACCACCCACGCCGACCTCGCCTTCTACCTGCGGGAGAAGCGCGACGGCGGGCTCTACGGGCTGATCACCTACCGCACCGACCTCTTCGAGGCCGACACCGTCCGGCGGCTCGCCGAGCGCTTCGAGGTGCTGATGGCGGCCGCCACCGCCGACCCGGCGCAGTCCGTCGACGAACTGCCGGTGCTCACCGCGACGGAACGCCACGACGTGCTCGAACGCTGGGCGGCGGGCCCCGAGCTGCCGTCCGGCGGCCCCGGGACGCTGACGGCGCTGCTCGCCGCGGCCGCCCGCGAGGCAGGTGACCAGCCGGCCCTGGTGTGCGCCGACCGGACCGTGAGCCACCGCGAACTCGACGCCAGGGCCACCGTGCTGGCCCGCAGGCTGCGTGCGCTGGGCGTCGGCCCGGACGACCGCGTCGCGATCTGCCTGGAACAGTCCCCGGAGCTCGCCGTCGCCCTGGTCGGCGTGCTGAAGGCCGGCGGCTGCTACCTCCCGCTGGACCCGGAGCAGCCGCCCGCGAGGCTCGCCCGGCTGGTCGCGGACGCCGGCGTCCGGGTCCTGGTGACGGACTCGCGGCTGAGGCCGCTGCTGGCCGACCACCAGGGCGCGGACCTGCTCCTCGACGAGCTCGCGGAGGAGCCCGCCGCGGCCGGACCCGCCGGGGCCGAACCCGCCTACGGAGAGGGCCCGTTGGAGGAGACCTCCGGACCGGACGACCTCGCCTACCTGATCTACACCTCCGGCTCCACCGGGCAGCCCAAGGGCGTCGCGGTGCAGCACCGCCAGATCCTCAACTACCTGGCCGGCGTCCGGGAACGGCTGCGGATCGAGCCCGGTGCGAGCTACGGACTGCCGCAGTCCCTGGCGTTCGACTTCAGCCTCACCATGCTCTACCTGGCGCTGACCACCGGCGGCCGGGTGCACCTGCTGCCGCGCCGCGTGGCCGGGGCCGAACTCGCCGAGCACATCGAGCGTGAGGGCATCGACTACCTCAAGATGACACCCTCCCACCTGGCCGCGCTGATGGCCGACACGGCCCCCGAGCGGCTGCTCCCGCGCCGGGCCCTGGTGCTCGGCGGGGAGGCCTCGTCCCGGACCTGGGCGGCGGACCTGGCCGGCCGCGGCCGGTGCGCGGTGTTCAACCACTACGGGCCCACCGAGGCCACCGTCGGGGTCACCGTCCACGAGGTGCTGCCGGGCGAGGCCGGCCCCGGCAACACCCCGATCGGCACACCGCTGGCCGGGGCGCGCTGCTACGTGCTGGACGCGGCCCGCCGGCCGGTGCCGCCCGGGGTGACCGGCGAGCTGTACGTCGGCGGGGACCGGCTGGCCCGCGGCTACCTGGGCCGCCCCGACCTGACCGCCGAGCGCTTCGTCGAGGATCCGCTCACCGGCGGCCGGATGTACCGCACCGGAGACCTCGCCCGCTGGCGGCCGGACGGCGCGCTGGAGTACCTGGGGCGCGCGGACGACCAGATCAAGGTCCGCGGCCACCGGGTCGAGCCCGGGGAGGTCGAGGCCGCGCTGACCGCCCTGCCCGGCGTCACCCAGGCGCTGGTCACCCTCCACGGCGAGGGCGTGCGGCAGAACCTGGTCGGCTACCTGGAGCACCCCGGCCCCGGGCCCGCGCCGACCGCCGCCGAGCTGCGCGCGGCGCTCGGCGCCGTCCTGCCCGACCACATGGTCCCGGCCCGCTACGTGGTGCTCGACCGGCTTCCCCTGCTGGCGCACGGCAAGGTCGACCGCCGGTCGCTGCCCGAGCCCGGCGACCCGGCGCCGAGCGGCGGCCACGTCGAGCCGGAGGACGGCGCCGAGACGCTGATCGCCGGGATCTGGGCGGAGGTGCTGGGCGTCGAACGGGTCGGCGCGCTGGACGACTTCTTCGACCTCGGCGGCCACTCCCTGCTCGCCACCCAGGTCGTCGCCCGGCTGCGCCGGGCCTTCCCCGGCCTGCCGGTGCCGGTCGGGGTGATGGACCTGTTCACGCACTCCACCGTCCGCCGGCTCGCCGCCCTGGTCACCGACCCGGCCGCCGAACGCGGCGCCGGCGGCCTGCTCCACCGGCTCACCCCGCCGCGGGTGCGCACCACCGCCAGCCTGGTGTGCACCCCGTACGGGGGCGGCAGCGCCCTGATCTACAAGCCACTCGCCGACGCGCTGCCGCCGGACTGGGCGCTCTACTCCGTCGCCGTCCCGGGGCACGAACTCGGCGAGGACCCGATGGACATCGACGAGGTCGCCGCGACCTGCGCCCGCGAGATCGTCGAGAACGTCCCCGGCCCGATCGTGCTCTACGGGCACTGCGGGGTGGGCGTGCGCCTCGCGGTGGAGATCGCCCGGCTGGTCGAGGCGGCGGGCCGGGAGATCGAGGCCGTCCACCTGGGCGGCATCTTCCCGTTCGCCCGCCCGCGGGGGCGCGGCGCCGCCGTCGGCGAGCGGTGGGCGGACCTCGTCGACCGGCTGCGCAGCGACCAGGGCATGATCAACGCCCTGGCGGCGGCCGGCCTGGACACCGACGAGGTCGACGCCGAGCAGCTGCGGCTGATCGTGCGCAACCGCCGCACCGGCACCAAGGAGGCCGAGCGCTACTTCACCCGGCTCTTCGAGGGCGGCGGCGGAACGGGCCCGGCCGCGGACGGCGGCACAACGGGCGTCGCGGACGGGGAAGGCGCCGGTTCCGCCGCGGACGGGGCGGCCGCCGGCCGGCTGCGGGCCCCGATCATCGCGGTCTGCGGCGAGCGCGACCCGGCGACCGAGTTCTACCAGGAGCGCTACCGCGAGTGGCACCGGCTCGCCGACACCGTCGCCGTCGTCGTCCTCGACGAGGCCGGCCACTTCTACCTCAAGTACCGGGCCGCCGAACTCGCGGAGATCCTCACCCGCGTGCACCGCTCGATCGCCGCGGGCCGGGAGGAGCGCCACCGGCGCACCGCCGGGGCGACCTGGTGGCTCGCCGGCACGTCCCGGGACACCGGACGGGACGGCGGGCGGCAGGCGGCCCCGCTGCGCCCGACCATGCGCCGCTTCCTCACCGTCGCCTCCGGGCAGCAGGTGTCGATGATCGGATCGGCGCTCACCGAGTTCGCGCTCCCGGTCTGGATCTACCTGCGCACCGGCTCCCTCGCCCAGTTCGGCCTGCTGGCCGCCTGCGGACTCGTCCCCGGCATCCTCGCCGCGCCGCTCGCGGGGGCCGTCGTCGACCGTGGCGACCGGCGCCGCGTCATGCTGTACGGGGACCTCGCCGCCGGCGCCACCCAGGCCGTCCTGCTGATCCTCCACCTCACCGGGGCGCTGCAGGTCTGGCACGCCTACCTGCTCGTCGGCGTGCTCTCCGCCGCGCTCACCTTCCAACGGCTCGCCTGGAACGCGGCGGTGCCCCAACTCGTCCCCAAACGCTACCTCGGCCGGGCCAACGGCCTCGTCCAGATGGCCTTCGGACTCGCCCAGTTCCTCGTCCCGCTGTTCGCCGTCGGCCTGCTCGCCGCCATCGGGCTGGGCGGCATCCTCACCCTGGACGTGGCGAGCTACGCCGCCGCGCTCGGCGTCACCCTGGCCGTCCGCTTCCCCGACCTGATGGGCGCCAGCCGCCGCGAGAGCGTCTCCGCCGAGATCCGCGAGGGCTTCCGACGCGCCCTCGGCAGCCGGCACTTCCGGGCCATGCTGCTGTTCTTCGCGGCGCTGAACGTCTTCCTCTCCCCACTGTTCCTGCTCACCACCCCGCTGGTGCTCTCCATCGCCCCGCTGGCCGCCGCCGGCTGGGTCTCCACCGCGGCCGGCCTCGGCGCCGTCCTCGGCGGGCTCACCCTGCTCGCCTGGGGCGGGCCGCGCCACCGGCGGCTGCGCGGGGTGCTGCTCGCCACCCTGGCACTCGCCGCGGCCTGCCTGGTCACCGGGCTGCGCCCGGCCGTGCCGGTGGTCGCGCTCGGGGCCTTCGGCATGGCCTACACGCTGGCCCTGGTCAACGGCGTCTACGCGACGATCGTGCAGACCAAGGTGCCGCTGCGCTTCCACGGCCGGGTGATCGCGGTGAACACCATGGTCGCCTGGTCGACCCTGCCGGTCGGGTTCGCGCTGGTCGCGCCGTTCGGCCCCCGGCTGCTCCAACCGCTGATGGACCACGACGGCGCCCTCGCCCCGACCGTCGGGCGGCTCATCGGCACCGGCGAGGGCCGCGGGATCGGACTGCTCTACCTGCTGTTCGGCCTCGCCATGGCGGCCCTCGTGCTCGCCTGCCTGGCCGTCCCCGCGCTGCGCCACTTCGACCGCGACGTGCCCGACGCGGAACCCGACGACCTGGTCGGCCTGCAGGCCCTGCAGGGCCGGGCCGCCCCCGCACCCACCAGCCCGCACCGCTCCGAGACCGAGGTGACCCTCCGGTGACCACCGCCACCCACCCGCTGACCGCCGAACAGCGCCGGCTCTGGTTCCTCCAGCAACTCCACCCGGAGGACGCCGGGTTCAACATGTACCTCAACCGGCGCTGGACCGGCCCGATCGACCCGGAGGCCCTGCGCACCGCGCTGCACCGGCTGACCGTCCGGCACGAGGTGCTGCGCACCCGCTTCGCACTGGACGGCGACGAGCCCGTCCAGCTGGTCGAGCCCCCGGCCGGGATCGAGCTGGCCCGGGTCCGACTGCCGGACGGCGCCGACGAGTCCGCGTTCACCGATGCCTGCCGCCGCTACGTCAACGCGCCCTTCGACCTCGCCGTGCGGCCCCCGCTGCGGGCCGCGCTGGTCAGTGCGGGCGAGCGGGAGCACGCGCTCTGCATCGTCCTCCACCACATCGTCTCGGACGGCTGGTCGTTCCGGACGATGTGGCGCGAACTGCTCGCCCTCTACCGCGAGGCGATCGGCGAGGCACCCGCGGACCTTCCCGAACTCCCCTTCCAATACGGCGACTTCGCCAGGGCCGAACAGGCCAGGACGGCCGCCGGGGCCGGCGAGGAGGCGTTCCGCCACTGGGCCGGCAAGCTGGCCGGCACCGGGGTGCTGCGGCTGCCGCTCGACCGCCCGAGGCCCGCCCGGCCGACCCGGCCCGCCGGGTTCACCACCGTCCACCTCGGCGCCGAGGAGACGACCGCGCTGGACCGGCTGGCCCGGCAGGAGCGCTGCACCCCGTTCATGGTGCTGCTCACCGGCTACCAGTTCGTGCTCGCCCGCTGGACCGGATGCCGCGACTTCCTGGTCGGCACGCCGCTGGCCGGCCGCACCGAGGCCGCGCACGAGGCACTGCTCGGCTACTTCAGCCGGACGGCCGTGATCCGGGCCGAGCTCGGCGGGCGGCCCGACTTCCGCACCGCACTGCGCCGCACCCGCTCGGCCACGCTCGCCGCCCTGAGCCACCCGGACCTGCCCGTCGAGCGCCTGGCGGCCCACCTCGACCTGCCCGCCGAGGCCGGCGCAGGACCGCTCTACCGGGCGGTGTTCGTCCACCAGAGCCAGTACGACCTGGCCGCCGGCCCCGGAGCGCCCGCGCTGCCCGCCGGCGTCCGCACGGCGAGCATGGACTCCGGCTTCGAGCAGGCCAAGACCGATCTGCTGCTGGACAGTTGGCGCACCCCCGACGGCGGGCTGACGCTCTCCTTCTGCTTCGACCGCGAGGTGCTCGACCGGGCCACCGTGGAGGCCCTCGGCCGGCGCTGCCGCGACCTCCTCGCCCGGGTGGTCGACGACCCGGGGCTCGCCCTGGACGGGGACTGGGCGGTCGGGCCGCAGGAGCGCGCTGAGCTGCTGGCCCTCGGGCAGGGGCCGGCGGACGCGGCGGGCTCGGCGGATGCGGTGGGGCCGGCGGGTGCCGGTGTGCGGACGGTGCTGGAGCGGTTCGCCGAGCAGGCCGCGGCCCGCCCGGACGCGCCCGCGCTGGAGTGCGACGGCCAGGCCCTGAGCTATCGCGAACTCGACCGGCGCTCCACCGACCTGGCCCGGCGGTTGGGGCCGGTGGCCGGCCGGGTGGTCGCGGTCTCGATCCCGCCCTCCTTCGACCTGGTCGTCGCCCTGACGGCGGTCTGGAAGGCCGGCGCCGCGTACCTGCCGCTCGACCCGGCGCACCCCGAGGAGCGCCGCCGGCTGATGCTGCGCGAGGCCGACGCGGTGCTGGTCCTCGACGGGGCGGAGAGCGGGACCGGCCCGGAGAGCGGGGCCGGCCCGGAGGCCGGGAGCGACCGACCGGACGGGCCCGAGGCCGCCGCCGACCCCGGCGGCCTGGCCTACGTGCTCTACACCTCCGGATCCACCGGCGCCCCCAAGGCCGTCGCCGTCGACCACCCCGCGCTCTCCGCCCGGGTCGCCTGGATGGCCGGCCCCGACGGGTACGCGCTCGGGCCCGCCGACCGGATCGTCCAGTTCGCCTCCCTCGGCTTCGACACCCACGCGGAGGAGCTGTGGCCGGCGCTCGCCTCCGGCGCGTGCGTCGTCCTGCTCCCCGGCGGCGGCCGCAGCCTGCCCGACCTGCTGGGCGGCCCGCACGGCGACACCGTCACGGTGCTGGACCTGCCGACGGCGTACTGGGAGGAGCTCGTCGGGCTCGGCGAGCAGACCCGCTGGCCGGCCGCGCTGCGCCTGCAGATCCTCGGCGGCTCCCAGGTCGGCGCCGACGCCGTCGCCCGGTGGCACGCGCGCCACGGCGACACCGTGCGGCTGGTCAACACCTACGGCCCCACCGAGGCCACCGTGATCGTCACCGCGACCGACCTCACGTCCGACGACGCCCTCCATCGCCCCCCGCTGGGCCGCCCGCTGCCGGGCGTCCGGCTCTACGTGCTGGACGAGCAGGGCGGGCTGCTGCCGCGCGGCGCCGAGGGCGAGCTGTACGTCGGCGGTGCCGGCCTGGCCCGGGGCTACCTCGGCCGCCCCGACCTGACCGCCGCCGCCTTCGTGCCGGACCCGTTCGCCGGGGGCCGGATGTACCGCACCGGTGACCGCGCGCGCTGGCGCACCGACGGGCGGCTGGAGTACCTGGGCCGCGTCGACGGCCAGCTCAAGCTGCGTGGCTACCGGATCGAACCCGCCGAGATCGAGTCCGCCCTGGCCGCCCACCCGGCCGTCGCCCAGGCCGCGGTGGCGCTGCGCGGCGGGCGGCGGCTGCTGGCCTACGCCGTCCCCCGCCCGGGCGCCGAGGCCGACGCCGCCGGACTGCGCGCGCACCTGGCGGCGCGGCTGCCGGCCTACCTCGTACCGGACACCGTGGTGGTGATGGGGAGGCTGCCGCTGACCCCGAACGGCAAGCCCGACCTCGCCGCGCTGCCCGACCCCGAACCCGACGGCGGCCCCCGCTACCTCGCGCCGCGCACCGATGCCGAACAGTTCGTCACCGGGCTCTGGCAGGAGGTGCTCGGCCTGCCCCGGGTGGGGGTGCTCGACGACTTCTTCGCGCTCGGCGGGGACTCCCTGCTGGTCACCCGGGTCGCCGCGCGGATCCGGGCGGGCCTGGGCCTGGACGTGCCCATCCGCGAGGTGTTCGAGAGCGGTACGGCGGCGACGCTGGCGGCGCGGATCGAGGCGCGGCTGATCGCCGAGATCGACGCCCTGAGCGAGGACGAGGCCGCCGACCGGCTCGGCGGGTGAGCTCCCGGCCGGCCCCGCCGGTCGGGGGGCTTCCGGGGGTGCTGGCGCCCGGAAGCCCGGACGGCCCTCGTCGACCGGACCCCCGGGGCGTGTGACCGGGCGCTCCACCTGGCCGGAGCGGGGGGCCGGGGCGGGGGAGGCGGCGCTGTCGGGAGCGCCGTCACGGGCCCCGCTCGGTCAGGGCGGTTCGTCGCCGCCGAGGCCGAACCGTCCGCGTGCAGGGCCGGAGGAGTGCCGTCCCCGCTCCGGCTCACCTCACCGGACCGCGGTGGCTCCGGTCACCACGCGCTGATGACCGGCACGTCGTGTTCGTGCTGTCGCCAAGCCTCGTCGAGGCGCGCGATCCGACCCGCGGCGGCGATGCCGCGCAGCGACGCGACCTTGCCGCCGCTGACGTCGAACGCGACGGCGCCCACGACCCGGTCGTCGACCACGGCGAGGACCGCCGGGGATCCGTTGACCAGCGCGATGTGCATCGCGGGCGAGCCGCCGGCCAGCCGCCGCTTCGCCGGCGTGGCCTTGAAGCCGGCCCGAACGAAGGAGGCGATGCGCTCGCGCGTCGTGTACCGCAGGAGCCGCCTGGCCAGTCCGGCGCCGTCCGAGACCGCGGTGGCGTCGGCGGTGAGCAGCGCCACGAGCCGTTCGGTGCGCCCCGACACCGCGGCGGCGAGGAACTCCTCGACGACCCGGCGCGCGGACGCGGAGTCCACCTCGCCACCGCCGCGGCGCTCGGCGGATACCCTGCGGCGGGCCCGGTGGACGTGCTGCTGGCTCGCGGACTCGGTGATGTCGAGGATCCCGGCGATCTCGGCGTGGGAGTAGGAGAAGGCCTCGCGCAGGACGTAGGCGGCCCGCTCGACCGGCGAGAGGCGCTCCATGAGGGTCAGCACGGCCAAGGACACCGATTCCCGCTGCTCGAAGGTATCGGCGGGGCCGAGCATCGGATCGCCCTCGAGGAGTGGTTCGGGCAGCCAGTCTCCGGCCGCTCGCTCGTGGCGCGCCTGCGCCGAGCGGAGCCGGTCGAGGCAGAGGTTGGTGACGACCTTGGTCAACCACGCCTCCGGCACGTCGATGCGGTCCCGGTCCGCGGCCTGCCAGCGGAGGAACGCGTCCTGCACGGCGTCCTCGGCGTCGGCGGCCGAGCCGAGCAGGCGGTACGCGAGCGAGGCCAGCCGGCCCCGGCCGGCCTCGAACCGATCGATGGCTGCGCTGTCCATGCGGGGCAGCCTATGCGGCGGTCCCCGCAGCGGTCCGGCCAGGCTCGGCGGCCAGGCGGAGCTTGCGCTTCGGCATGCCGAAGGTCGGGTGGACGATGCCCCACCCGGCCCCCGTGAGCACGCCCGACTTGAGCCGGGCGGCGGCCCGGCCGCCCAGGTACCAGGACCTCGACCGGACGTCCCCGTCCACCATCTGGAAGATCGCGTCCCGCTGCCCGAGGCTGATGTGGTTCCCGTAGTACTTCAGCCCGGTGGTCGGGACCCGGCGGCCCGTCAGGCGCGCGATGATCGCGGCGGTCGCCTGCATGGTGGTGAAGCCGGCCGAGGCGCAGGACATCGGCAGAGGCCGCCCGTTCGCGCCGATCGCGTAGGCACAGTCACCGACGGCGTAGACGTCCGGGTGCGAGATCGAGCGCATGGTGCGGTCGACGACGATCTGGCCGGTTTCGGCGACCTCCAGGCCGCCGGCGGCTGCGATGGGGTGAACGGCGAACCCGGCCGACCACACGGTCACGTCGGCGGGAGCGGACCTGCCGTCGGAGGCGATCACCCGTGTCGGCTCGACGGCCACGACGCCGGTGTGCTCGTGGACGGTGACGCCGAGCCGGTCGAAGGCCCGGTACAGGTGACGGCGGGCCCTCGGGGAGAGCCAGGCGCCCGGCTCGCCGCGGGCGGCGAGCGCGACGGAGAGGTCGGGCCGGCACTCGGCCAGCTCCGTGGCGGTCTCGATGCCGGTCAGCCCCTCACCGACCACCAGCACGGTGCCGCCCTCACCGAGGGCGGCCAGGCGCTCGCGCAGACGCAGCGCCGAGGCCCGGCCGGTCACGTCACAGGCGTACTCGGTCACGCCGGGGACACCGTGGTCGGCCGCGGAGCTGCCGAGCGCGTAGAGGAGCGTGTCGTACTCCAGCTCGCCGTCGCCGTCCTCGCCGGTCAGGGCGACGGTCCTGCGCTCGGGGTCGACGCCGGTGACGAGCGCCAGGCGCAGGCGCACCCCGGTGCCCGCGAAGACGTCGGCGAGCGTGAGGGACGCGAGGTCCCGGCCGGCCGCGAGCTGGTGGAGTCGCATCCGCTCGACGAAGTCGGGCACGGCGTTGACGACGGTCACCTCGGTGTCGGCGGGGGAGAGCCGGCGGGCCAGGTTCCCGGCGGTGAAGGCCCCGGCGTATCCGGCGCCGAGTACGACGATGCGGTGCTTCATGGCGTTACTCCTGTCTCGTTCGCGTGCCCCTTGGACGAGACGGCGCCCCGGTTGCTGACAGGAGCGGGATGTGATGCGGGTCACTCGGTCGGGCCGCAGGTGCTCGGGCGGGTCCGTCACACCGCGGGACCCCCGCTGCTCGGGTGGCCGGTTCAGCGGCTCACCGGCCGGCTGCAGCGCCCGGCCGCAGGGCGGCCCCGGCGGTCAGGCCCCCGCCGCCGCGGCCAGTGCGGCGGCGAGGTCCGCGGCCAGCGCGTCCACCGCACCGGCCGGAAAGGCGTGCTCGTTGTAGCGCAGCCAGCAGCGCAGCCCGCCGTCCGGCTGCTCGGTGACGGCGAGCTCCGGGACGTGCCGGTCGCCGCCGGGGAGCGGGTAGGGCACGGTGGCGTTGCGCGGTAGCTCCCACGCGGCGCAGGCCACCCCGGGCAGCTGTGCCGGGGCGCTCCAGCTCTCGTACCGCAGCCAGGCCGCGAACGGGACCAGCGGGCTGAACTCCGCGAAGGGGTAGAGCTGGTGGTCCAGCGCGGCGGTGGCGGCGGCCCGCACCCGGTCGAGCAGCTCGGCGAACCCGGGCGAGCCGGAGGCGTCCACCCGCAGCAGCAGCGACTGCACGAAGCAGCCGACCGCCCGTTCCGCCTCCGGCCTGGTCCGGCCCGGTACCGGCGTCATCAGCACGAGGTCCCGCTGCCCGCTGCGTTCGGCCAGCAGCCCGCTCCACACCGCGGCCACCGCGAGGAACGGCGTGGCCCCCAGCTCCGCCGCCCGGGCCCGCAGGGCCGCCGCCCGGGCGGGCGGCACGGTGAACGCCCGGGCGGCGCTCAGCACCACCTCGGTGTGCCGCCGCCCCGGGAAGGGTTCGACCGCGGCGGGCGCGCCCGCGAGCGTGGCCGCGAAGTGCGCCCGGTTGGCCGGCCAGTGCGCGTTCGACCACTCCACCAGCTCGCGGTAGGCCGGCCCGGGGCGCGCCGCCGGGGCCGGGCGGCCGTTGCGCAGCGCCGAGTAGCACACCCCCAGGTCGCGCAGCAGGACGCCGAGCGACCAGCCGTCGGCGACGAGGTGGTGGACGGCCAGCAGGACGACGTGGTCCTCCGGCCCGCGGCTCACCACGGCCAGCCGGGTCGTCGGCCCGGCCGTGTGGTCCGTCGGGCGGTCCCGTTCGGCGACCAGCCGGGCCGACACCTCGGCGTCGTCGAGGCCGGGGGCGTCCACCAGCACCACGTCGGCGGCCGGTTCGTCGTCGAGCACCGTCCGGTGGAGGCCGGGCGGGGTGTCCGGGCCGCTCCCGGGCACCGGGAGGAAGCGGGTGCGCAGCGCGGGGTGGCGGCGGACCACCTCGTACAGGGCCTCGGCCAGCGCGTCGGTCCGCAGCTCCGCCATCACCCGGAACATCACCGCCACCGAACCGACCTGGCGGCCGGGGGCCTCGGCCATCCAGCGCAGGAAGTTCTCCTGCTGCGAGGTGAGGGGCAGCGCGTGCGGCTGGGCGCGCAGCGCCCGCAGGAAGGCCGGCACCCCGGCCGCGGCCGGAGCACCGCCGGCGGGTGCGGTGGGGTCGGGCGCCGCGGTGACGTGCGGGGTGGGGGCCGTCGCCGCCTGCTCCAGCCAGGCGGCCTGGGCCCGTAGCGAGGGCCGTTCGAAGACCAGGGCCGTCCCCGCCGCGACCCCGAACTCGGCGGTGATCGCGGCGGCCAGCTGGACGGCCCGGAAGGAATCCCCGCCGAGGGCGAAGAACTCCTCCTCCACGGCCCGGACCGGCCGCCCCAGCACGCTGCGCCACAGGCCCGCCAGCGCGAGCTCCCGTGCCGTGGCCGGCGCGGTGCCGCCCGAGGCGGTCGCGGGCTCTTCGAAGCGCGCCCGCAGGCGGTGCTTGACGACCTTGCCGCTGGGGTTGCGGGGCAGGGCGTCCGTCAGCAGGACGCGCACCGGCAGTTCGGGCCGGGCCAGCCGGGTGCCGAGGAAGAGCCGCAGCTCGTCGAGGTCGATCCCGCCGGGCGCGGGGACCACCGCGGCGACCGGCACCTGACCCATCACCGGGTGCGGCAGCCCGAGCGCGGCGGCGTCGGCGACCCGCGGGTGCTCGTGCAGCACGGCCTCGATGCGCAGCGTCGAGACCTTCAGGGCGCCGGACTTGACGACGTCGCTCTCGCGGTCGACCAGGTGGAGGTGGCCGTCCCCGTCGAGTCGGCCGAGGTCGCCCATCCGCACCCAGCCGTCCCGGAACACGTCCGCCGATCCGGCTCCGACGTACCCGCGCGGCGGGCCGGGCTGGCGCAGCCAGATCTCGCCGGTGCCGCCGGGGGCGACGGGCCGTCCGGTCTCGTCGAGGATCCGCAGGGCGGCCGGGTCGGTCGGGCGGCCGACCGACCCGGGGCGGGCCGGGTCGACGATCGCGGAGACCTGGGCGGGGGAGGCCTCGGCGGAGGTGTAGGTGTTGACGACGGTCGCCTTCGGGAGGGCGGCGCAGAGCCCGGCGGCGACGGCGGGCGGGAGCGCGGCGGCCGAGGAGCTGACCAGCAGGACGCCGGAGAGGTCCCGCCGGTCGGCGACCCCGGAGTTGAGCAGCTCGACCGCCATGGACGGCACCAGGAAGACGGTGCCCGCGCCGAACTCCTCCACCACCCGCCCGAACTCCTCCGCGTCGAAGCGCGGCAGGCAGATCGTGGCGGGCTGCGCGGTCAGCGCGTTGACCAGCACGACCTGGGCGGCGTTGGTCCCGATCGGGAAGGCGTGCACGGCGTACCGGGAGTGCGCGTACGGGCGGGGGCGGGGGGCGAGGACCAGCCCGGCGGTGAGGCTGGCGTGAGCGGCGCGGACGCCCTTGGGGGCGCCGGTGGTGCCGGAGGTCCCGATGATCTGGGCGAGGTCGCCGGGGGCGGCCCGGTGCGGGGGTTCGGCCGCGGGCGCGTCGCCGGCCCGGCCCTCGGGGCCGCCCGGGTGGCCGGGGCCGTCCAGGGCGCCGGGGTCGTTCGGTCCGGTTCCTTCGTCCGGTTCATCCAGTTCGTCCAGGCGGAGGGTGGGCAGGGAGGTGTGCGGCCCGCCTCCGGCGATCGCCAGCCGGGCCCCGGCGGCCTCGATGAGCCGGTCGACGTCCTCGGGCGGCAGGTCCTCCCGGATCACCAGCCCGGCCCCGCCGGCGTAGTGCGCGGCCAGGAACGCCACGGCGTACGCGTCCCACTCCCGGTTGGTGAACAGCAGCGCCACGCGGTCGCCGGGGCGGACCCCGGCCCGGGCCAGCCCGTGGGCGGCCCGCACCGCCCGCTCGCGCCACGTCCGGTAGGTCAGGCTGCCACCGCCCGGTACCAGCAGTGCCGTCCGGTCGGGGTGCAGCGCGGCCCGGTGGTCCAGCAGTGCGGGGAGGGTGAGGGGTGCGGGGGCGGACTGGGCGCTGATGACGACTCCCGGAGGGCTGCTGACCGCTGAGTGATCCAGAACGTATCGGAACAGTGAAAGGAAGCGCCAGATCCATTCACAACTCGTCACCGCCGTTGGCCGGGGCGGTGGTTGCGGTTCAGCCGGGGCGCCTCTGCCGCCACCACCGCGGCGGCACCCTTACCACCACCACCGCAACGACACCTCCAGCAGCACCACCGCGGCGGCCCCGTGCGCCGGTGCCGCCGCGTGCGGCAGGAGGTGTCAGTGCACCGACCCGGTCGACTGCCCGGCGGCGGTCGCGTGCCGGTCGTAGAGCTTCATCGCCTGCAGTCCGTGGGCCAGCGATCCGCCGGCGCGGACGGCCCCGGCGACGAAGACGACCTCGGCCAGCTCCTCGGCGGTGACGCCGTGCCTCAGGGCCTGGCCGGTGTGGACGTCGAGGCAGTACGAGCACTGGGTGGTCAACGCCACGGCGATCGCGACGAGCTCGCGGTACCGGCGCGGCACGGCACCGTCCGTGCGGTCGACGGCGCCCTGGAAGGACTGCCAGGCGGCGAACTCCGCGGGGGCCAACCGGCCGACCTGGCGGGCCCGCTGGAGGTCGGACGGGTCCTGGTAGCCGTGGTCGTGCGAGTGGCTGACGGGTTCCATGCGGGTCACCTCTGAGAACCGGGCGGGACCTGCTCCCGCCGTACGGGACCAGCTCAGCAGCGGGCCCGGCGCCCCGTCCAAGACCGTTTCGATACCGCCCGGACCGATCCGATACCGCCCGGACCGATCCGATACCAGCCGGGCCGACCGATGCGGGCCGGACCGCTCCGTGACGAGTCGGACGGCTCCGATACGGTGTACGGCATGGACCTCCGCCGCCTGCGCTACTTCGTCGCCGTGGCCGAGGAACGGCACTTCGGCCGGGCGGCCGCCCGGCTGCACATGTCCCAGCCGCCGCTCAGCCAGCGCATCCGCGAACTGGAGCGGGAGCTGGACTGCCGGCTGCTGGAGCGTTCCGCGCAGGGCGTGCTCCTCACCGAGGCCGGTGCCGTGCTGCTGGCCGAGGCCCGCGAGCTGCTGGCGGCGGCCGACCGCACCCGGGAGCGGGTGAGCCGGACCGGCCGGCGGCGCACGCTCAGGGTGGGCACGGTCGCCGGCGCCGGACTGGAACTCGGCCCGCGGGCGGCCGAGCACTTCCGCCGCACGCACCCCGAGGCGGAGGTGCGGCTATGCGAGTCGGAGCTCAGCGACCCGACCGCCGGACTGCGGGCCGGCCGCGTCGACATCGCCCTGACCAGGCTCCCGTTCGACACCGCGGACCTCTCGCTCCAGCCGCTGGGGGAGGAGCCCCTGGTCGCCGCCGTACCCGCGGGCGATCCCCTGGCGGAGCACGCCGAGTTGCGGGTGGGCTCGCTGCGGGCGCGGCCCTGGATCCGGCTGCCCGAGACCGCCGACCCGGACTGGCGCGGCTACTGGCTCGGAGCGGCGGCGGGCCCGCTGCCGGGGCCCGGCTCGGCGGCGGACCGGGAACCGTCCGGTCCGGTGGTGCGCTCGGTGGCGGAGTGCCTGCACGCCGTCGTCTGGCAGGGCGCGGTCGGCATCCTGCCGGCCGGAGCGACCCACCGCCACGTCACCGAGGGCGTGGCCTACGTGCCGCTGGCCGACTACCCGCCGAGCCGCGTGGTGCTCGCCTGGCGGGAGGGCGCGGCCGACCCCGCCGTGCCCGCCTTCGTCGCGGCGGTGGTGGCGGCCGCCGCGCACTGACCGCCCGCCCCGCCGGGCAGGTCCGGGTACCCCCCCTCGTGCCGGACCGGGCACCCCCCTCGTGTCGGACCGCGCCCGGGCGTACGCTGCCGCGGTGGATGACGTTCGCTTCCGGGGTGGGGACCTCACGTTCGCGTGGCGCCGGCTGTGGCTGCCGGCGGGTCTGATCGGCGTGCAGACCGTGATCGCGACGATGCGCAACGGCGCGGAGGGGCTGGGGTGGACGGCCGCCGCGCTCGCGGTGGTGATCCCGGCGTCGGTCCTGCTGCTGAAGCGGTGCTGGACGGAGGCCGGGGAGGACGGCATCAGGATCTACCGGGGGCTGGGCCGGGTGCACGGCTACCCCTGGGGGGAGGTCCGCTGGATAGCGGTGCGCCACCAGAGCGGTGGCGGGGGCGAGATGACCTCGGTCCGGATCACCCTGGTGGACGGCCGCCGCCGGACCCTGCCGGGCCTCCAGGAGAGCACCCTCTACCCGCGGCCCGGGTTCGACGCCGACCTCGCCCGGCTCAGGGCGAGTTGGGAGCGGCACGTCGACCCGTCGTTCCGGCTCGGCCCGCCGCCGCGCGAGCCGCTGCGCCGCCGGTTGCGCGGCGTGCTGCCGGGCGTCGCGCTGCTGGTCTGCGCGCTGGTGATGCTGCCGTTCGGCGTCGTCCGGCTGCTCCACGGGCTGGACGACGCCCACCGCTACGACGCCGCGCCGCGCTGCACGGTGGCGCGCCCCGCCGATGCGGCGGGGCGCTGCCTGGCGGTGGAGGTACGGGTGGTGCGCGCGATCGAGCCGGCCGCGGACGGCTCCTCCACCACGGCCGTGACGGTGGGCCGGGACTGGGACGGCGCGGGCGAGGTACTCCGCCTCGGTGAGCTGCCGGAGGGCCTGCGGGGCCTGCACACCGGCGACGAGGTGCGGGTGACCACCGCGCTCGACGGGTCCACCGTCACCGAGCTCGCCTCCGGCGCCACCAGCGTCCCGACCGTCGACTCCC
Organism: Kitasatospora sp. NPDC101176; assembly: GCF_044768035.1. Classification (NCBI taxonomy): domain Bacteria; kingdom Bacillati; phylum Actinomycetota; class Actinomycetes; order Kitasatosporales; family Streptomycetaceae; genus Kitasatospora; species Kitasatospora sp. NPDC101176. The sequence continues at coordinate 102,532 of NZ_JBIWPA010000026.1, read as the reverse complement.
CGCACCGGGCGGTCGCCCAGGCCGAGGCGGGGCTGGTCTTCGCGGCCGCCGGGACCGCGCTGTTCGGGCTCTGGTGCGTCGCCGTCCGGCGCGCCCCGCGCGGCCGGTACCCGTGGTGGGCGCCGCTGGGCGCGGTGAGCCTGCTGCCGGTGGCGGTGATCGGCACCCGGGCGGACACCGCCGCGCTGCCGCTGGAGCCCCGGTCCTACTGGCCGGCCGTCGTGACGCTGCTGCTCGGTCTCGCCGTCGGCCACGCGGTGGTGCTCCGAGGCCGCGCGGCCCGCCGTCGCCGGGCCGTGCCGGTGGCCGCGCCCGAACCGGGCCGGGCGGGTGCCGTCCGCTGATCGTCCGCTGACCGGGCGGTGTCGCCGAGCGGCCGGCTCCGGGCCGGTGCCGCCTCGCCCCGGTCGGCGGAGCGCAGCGGGGGAGGGAGAATGGCCGACGTGACGGACACGACGCTCAACCTCTGGCGGCAGCCGCTCGACGAGGTGCCCGCCGGGGTGTGGGACCGGACCGAGCTGACGGTGCTCATCCTCGCCGACACCGGCCTGACCGAACTGCCGCCCGGGATCGGGAGGTTGCAGCGGCTGCGGACACTCGACCTCGGGCACAACCGGCTCGCCGCGGTGCCCGCCGAACTGGGCGGGCTCACCGGTCTGCGGGACTTCCTCTACCTGCACGACAACGAGCTGACCGCGCTCCCCGAGGCCCTCGGCCGGCTCACCGCGTTGCGCTACCTCAACGTGGGGGAGAACCGGCTGGCCGAACTCCCCTCCACCATCGGTGACATGGTCTCCCTGGTCGAGCTGCGTGCCCAGCAGAACCGGCTGACCACCCTGCCCGCACGCCTCGGCGGCCTGCCCGCGCTGCGCGAACTCTGGTTGCGCGACAACGCGTTGAGCGAGCTGCCGGGCACCTTCGCCGGGCTCGGTGAGCTGCGGGAGCTCGAGCTGCGGGAGAACGCCTTCACCGAGGTCCCGCCGGCTCTGGCCGGGCTGCCGCTGCTGCGCCGGCTCGACCTGCGCGGCAACCGGATCACCGAACTGCCCGACTGGCTGGCCGAACTGCCCGCGCTGGAGAAGCTGGACCTGCGGTGGAACGACGTGCGGCCGTCGCCGGAGCTGCGCGCGGCGCTCGGCGCGCGCGGCTGCGTGCTGCTGCACTGAGCCGGGCGGTCCGGCGGCCTGCGGGGAAAACGGATCACCGCTGCGGCCGGGGCCTGTTACCGTGGATCGCATGAAGCGCGCTGCACTCGCCACGACGACGCCGGAGAGAGTCCCGGCGCGCTGACTGCTGACCTAGTCCGAAGCCCCGGGGCCGAGTGCCCCGGGGCTTCGCCGTTCCCGGCACACTCGCCCGCCCCGACCGAGTGGAGGGAGACCACCCGTGAACGACCACCGCAAGCTCGGCCGCGAGCTCGACCTGTTCGACACCGACCCGTTGATGGGGTCCGGCCTGCCGTACTGGCTGCCCGACGGCGCCGCGATCCGGCACACCCTGGAGGAGTTCATCCGCGGGCGCGAGCGGCGGGCCGGCTACAGGCACGTCTACTCGCCGGCGCTCGGGAAACGCGAGTTGTACGAGATCTCCGGCCACTGGGCGCACTACCGGGAGGACATGTTCCCGCCGATGGAGCTGGGGTCGGAGCAGGTGGTGCTGCGGCCGAGCCTCTGCCCGCACCACGCGCTGATCTTCCGTTCCCGCCCGCACAGCTACCGTGAACTCCCGCTGCGGATAGCAGAGTTGGGAGACATGTACCGGGCCGAGCTGTCCGGGGTGCTGGGCGGGCTGAGCAGGGTTCGGGCGATCCGGCTGAACGACGCGCACGTCTTCTGCACCCCGGAGCAGGCCGCCGACGAGGCCGTCGCGGCGTTGGAGCTGATCCGCGAGGCGCACCGGGCGCTCGGCGTCCGGCCGGTCCGCTACCGGCTCTCCCTGCCCGGCGGGGGCGGCAAGTACGTGGCGGACCCGGCACTCTGGGAACGGGCGACCGCGCTGCTGACCGGCGTCCTGGAGCGTTCCGGCGTACCGTTCGAGGCGGTGGAGGGCGAGGCCGCGTTCTACGGGCCCAAGATCGACGTGCAGATCGCCGACGGCGCCGGGCGCGAGTCCACCCTCTCCACCGTGCAGGTCGACTTCCACCAGCCCGAGCGGTTCGGCCTGCACTACACCGGCCCGGACGGCGCCAGGCACCGCCCGGTGATGGTCCACCGCAGCGTGATCGGCAGCATCGAGCGGCTGGTCGCCCACCTGATCGAGCTGTACGGCGGCGCCTTCCCGGCCTGGCTGGCCCCGACCCAGGTGGTGCTGCTGCCGGTCTCGGAGGCCGAACTGCCGCAGGCCGCGCGGCTCCGGCAGCGCTGCCTCGACCTGGGGCTGCGCGCCGAGGTCGCGGGCCCCGAGCACGGCACCCTCGGTGCGCGGATCCGGTCGGCACGGCTGGCCCCGTACCAGGCGGTGGTCGGGGCCGGGGAGGCCGCGGACGGGCGGGTCGCCCTGCGGCTGCGGGGCGGCCGGCGGCTCGACCCGTTGCCGGCGGAGGAGGCCTGGGCCCGGATCGGCGCGCTCGTGGCGGCGTGCAGTGCGGAGCTGTGGCCGAACGGTGCGGGCCGCTGAGCCGCCGGCGGGCGGTGGTCCGGCAGCGGTGGGCATGACTGCCGTGGTGGGCATGACTGGTGGCCATACGTACGACTAGTGCGGTGCGCGGTGTGTCGGACCGGCCGGGGGCGGTGGCCGCCCGTCGAATGGGCGCGGGCGGCCGGGTCCACGGCCGCCGTCGTCCCCGCCGTCCCCCGGTCCGGACCGCTCCGGGCCGTTCCCGGAGGTTCCCATGCGCATGCCGCGTAGTCTCGCCGCCCCGGCGCTCGCCGGCTGTCTCGCCCTCGCCGGCGCCGTCGGCGCCCCGGCCGCCCAGGCGGCCTCGACCGTGCACCGCCCGCTGCCCGTACCGGACGTCCAGTACTGCGCCGCAGTCCTCGGGCACGTTCCCGGCGCCGACGGGCGCGCACCGCTGCTCGGCCGGGCCTGTGCGCCGGACTCCCGGTCCGACGCGCTCGGCGCCGCCGTCCGGACCGTGGCGCGGGACCGCTGACCCGTCCGGTGCCCCGGGCGGGCCGCGCGCCGACCCGTCCGGGGCGCCGCCGGCGTCAGTACGACTGCAGCTCGATCAGGTGTCCGTCCGGGTCCCGCAGGTGGGCGCTGCGGAGGTTCGGGCCCCACTCGGGGCGGTCGGTCGGGCCGACGACCGGGGTGCCGCCGTGGCGCAGGCAGAGGGTGAAGGCCTCGTCCACGTCGGGCACCCGGAGGGCGAGCATCGCGGCGTCCTGGGCGGGGGCGGCGGGCCGGGCGGGCAGGCCGCTGGTGCCGAGGGTGGCGGCCATCGCGGCGCGGTCGAAGAGCACCAGGACGGCCTGGTCGTCGACGTCCCAGTTGGCGTACGGGCCGTCGGGCGTGCCCTTGACCAGGGTGGCACCGGTGAGCGGTGGCAGGACGGCGCGGTAGAAGCGGAAGCACTCGGCGAAGCCGGTCACGAGCAGGCGGGGGTACAGGGCGTCCACGGTCGAAGCTCCCGGGCTCGGTGGTGGTCGGTCGGGGATCGGCGGGTCAGGAATCGATGGGCCGAGGGGATGATTAGTGGGTCGCCACCCACTATAGGGACTCACCCTAGACTTGCGCCATGACCCCCGAACCGCTCCCCGCTCCGGCACCGCTCGCCGCCCCCGGACCGCCTCCCGCTCCCGACCTGCCGCCCATGCTGCGGGACCTCGACAGCTACCTGCTCTCCCGGATCGGGCGCACCGCGCGGGCCCGCCTGGCCGAGCGGCTCGCCGGACGCGGGCTGCGGCTCTGGGACATGGCCGTGCTCGCCGCCCTCGCCGACTTCGGCCCGCAGGCCCAGCGCGACCTGGTCCGGCGGCTAGGCGTCGACCCGAGCGACCTGGCCAAGGTCGCCGACCAGCTGGCCGCCGCCGGGTACGTCGAGCGGGCCCGGGACCAGACGGACCGGCGGCGGGTGACGGTCTCCGTCACCGGGGCGGGGCGGGAGCTGCTCGCGGAACTGGACGCCGAGGCGCGCGCGGTGCAGGGCGAGGTGCTGGCGCCGCTGGACGAGTCGGAGCGGCAGACGCTGCACGGCCTGCTGCTGCGCGTCCACGAGGGGCTGGGCGGCGCGGGCAGCGGGCTGTAGGGCCGGCTGCCCGCGCCGCCCGGCGGCCGGGGCCCGGACCCCGGCCGCCGGGCGGGTCAGGCGGTGGGGCCGGGTCGGCGGGCGCCGGCGAACTCGCCCGCCCAGCGCGGGACGTCGAGGACGTTCTCGACCCGGGCGATCAGGGTCCCGGTGCGTTCCGCGTGGATCATCGCGCCGCCGCCCGCGTGGATCCCGACGTGGTGCAGCGGTGCGTCGGGGCGGGAGAAGAACAGCAGGTCCCCCGGGGCGAGGTCGGCGCGCTCCACCGGGGCGCTGCGGTGGAACTGGGCGACGGTGTAGTGCCCCAGCTCGACCGTGCCGTCGCTGGCCCGGAACCAGCAGTACAGCGACAGGCCGCTGCAGTCGAAACCGACCGTGCTCTCCCCGAGGCACTTGCCGTCGAGGTAGCCGTTCTCGTCGTCGCAGAAGCCGAGGCTCGCGCCCAGGCGGTCGCCGCCGCCCCAGGCATAGGGCACGCCGATCTGGGCGGCGGCCACCTCGGCGACCCTGCGGCCCAGCGCGGCGGCGTCGCGGGGCGCTTCCACGCGGGGCGTACGGCCGGGTTGGGCCGCCGCCTCCGTCGCGAGCGCCGGGACGAGGCCGGCGCCCAGGGCCAGGCCCAGCACGCGGCGCCGGCCGACGCCGGCGGGCTCCTCGCGGTCGCGGTCGGGTCGTGGTGCCCCCGCGGGCGAACCGGGCTCCTCGGGTGCTCGGGGTTCCATCGCTGACTCCCTGCTCTCGTCGGCCGATCGGGCGGCGGATGCGCGACGCCCCGGACCAGACCAGGATTCCGCTTCGCCGAGTTGACCCGCCATCACCCGCAGCGGTGAACCGTGGACGCACGGGCCCCGCAGTGGCGGGAAATCCGCTGGTAAATCGATTGACGGTCATTCGGGAGGCGCCAACGATGGGCGCGAACGTTCGGTCGCGACCTCGGGAGTCCAGATGAGCAGCCCCGTCACACTGATGCGTCACCCGCGCCTCACCCCCGTCGTCGACTACGCCTACGCGGCGGTCGTCGACGCCCCGGTCCGTACGCTCTGGCTCGCCGGCGCCTGCCCCCTGGACGAGGAGGGGCGGACGGTGGCGGTGGGGGACTACGAGGGGCAGGCCCACCAGGTGATGCGCAACCTGATAGCCGTCCTGGAGGAGGCCGGCGCCGGGCTCACGGACGTCGCCCGGACGACGGTGTACGTCGCTTCGGCCGACCAGGCCGACTTGGTGAAGGTCTGGGACGTCTACCGCGCCTACCTGGGCGAGCACGACGCCCCCAGCACACTGCTGGGCGTCACCGTGCTCGGCTACGACGACCAGCTGGTGGAGGTGGAGGCCGTGGCGGTGCTGCCCTGACCGGTGCAGCGGGGCCTCAGCCGCCGAAGATCGCCTTCGGCTCGCCGGTCAGCCAGACGTTCTCGATCCGGACACGGTGCATCAGCCAGCGGTCGCCGTCGCGGAGCAGCTCGACGTCGTAGCGGTTCTTCAGCAGTGCGTGCGTGGCCGGGTCGGCGGTCAGCAGGTGCTGTGCTTCGACGAGGGCGGTGAGCCGGGCCCGGTCGCCGTCCACGGTGATCCGCGGGTTGGTGACCTGGTGGGTGGTGTTCACCCGTCCGGTGAACATGCTCAGGATCGTGTCGACGATCGGCTCCCGGCCGACCATCAGGGGCGGCTCGGCGCCCCAGGCGGCGGCCGCGGGGCGGAAGTCGAGTTCGGCGTCGGTGGTGAAGGAGGAGGCGAAGAGGTCGCGGTCCTTGAGGTCCTGGCCGAGGGCGAAGCGGAGCAGCGCGTCCAGGATCTCGGTGCGGTCGCGGAGTTCGGCGGTGACGGCGGCGAGGTCGGCGGCGGGGGCGGTGAGCGCGCGGCCGGTGGTGACGAACATGGGAACTCCTGTGGGGGTGAGCGGCCTTGGCGGGCCTCGGCGGACGGCTCCACTCTCCCCCGGGGGCGGTGGGGTGATCAACGGCGGTCCGTGCAACGATCGTGAAGGGAGACTGAACGATGAGCGGTGCTTCACGATGAAGCGCGGCTGCTGACGCCGGCGGCTGGGCGACGGGCGGTGCGTGCCGCGGCGAACGGGGGCGGGGATGCCGGAGCGGCACGAGATCGAGACCTTCCTGGTGCTGTCGGAGGAGCTGCACTTCGGGCGGACGGCCGAGCGGCTGCACGTCTCGACCGCGCGGGTCAGCCAGACCGTGCGGAAGCTCGAACGCCGGGTGGGTGCACCGCTGTTCGCCCGGACGAGCCGCCGGGTCGAGCCGACGGCGATCGGCCGGCAGCTGGCGGAGGAGCTGGGGCCGGCGTGGCGGGCGGTCGGCGCGGCCGTCCAGCGCGCCACCGACGCGGCGCACGGGCAGGCCGGGGAGCTGCGGGTGGCCTATGCAGAGCCGGCCGCCGGCCAGCTGCTGTTCGGGGTCGCCGAGCTCTTCCGCGCGCGGCTGGCGAGGTGGGAGGTGGTGCTGCGTGAGGCGCCGCTGCTGCAGCGGCTCGACCTGTTGCGGGCGGGTGAGGTGGATCTCGTGTTCGCGGAGTTCCCGCTGCTGTCACCGGAGTTGGTGATGGGGCCGGTGCTGGTCAGCGAACCCCGGATGCTCGCCGTTCCGGCGGGGCACCGGTTGGCCGAGGCGGCCTCGGTGGCGCCCGAGGACCTGCTCGGGGTCCCGTTCGTCCGGCTGCCCGCGGACCTGCCGGAGTCCTTCCGGGCGGACCGGGGACCCGGGTCCGTGCTGGGCGGCGGCGCACCGGGCGACCTGTCATCGGGTGGCGGGCCGTCGGACGCTGCGCCGGGTGGCGGGCCGTCGGGCTCGGTTGCCCCGCGTGGTGCTCCGGCTCCTCGACCGTCCGTCGGGGAGGCGTCCGCGCTCGGGCCGGTGGGCGGCACGCTGAACGAGGTGCTGATGCTGGTCGGGGCCGGGCTCGGGGTGTTCCCGGTCGGAGCGCAGACCCGGCGCTACCACGCCCGCCCGGACGTGGTGTACCGGCCGTTGGCCGGTGCGGCGCCGGTGGAGTGGGGCCTGCTCTGGCACCGTGACCGCTCCACCGCCGCCGGCCGGGCCTTCGTCCGCGCGGCCCAGGAGCTGCTGGGCGCGGGGGAGCCGGACCAGCTGTGACGCCGGGCGGTGCCGCCGGCCCGTGACAGCGGGTGACGCCGGCTGGCTGTGGAGGGCGGCGTGGGCAGCAGTGGGCGGCGGCCGAGCGCGATGCGGGCCGCCGCCCGGACGGGTCGGGCCTCTGCGGAGGTGTCAGGAGGAGGCGTTGGGGTGAGGCGTCAGGGGTGAGGCGTCAGGGGTGAGGTGTCAGGAGGAGGCGAGCAGGGCGTCCAGCTTCCGGTAGCCCTCGACCACGCCGTGCTCCATGCCGCTGGCCAGGATGGCGTCGCGGGCGGTGAGGCTGTCGACCACGGAGAGCACGGTGACGCGGGTACGGCCCTCGCCCGCGGGTTCGAAGACGGCGGTGTCCAGCGAGACGCCGTCCGGCACGCCCTCGAAGGTGAAGGTCTGGACGAGCCGGCTCGCCGGTCGGACTTCGTGGAAGGAGCCGTAGAAGGCGGCGACCTGCTGCCCCTCGCGGTGCATGGAGTAGCGGTAGTGGCCGCCGGTGCGCCCCTCCCAGGCGTCGATCTTCATGTCGAGGTCCTGGGGGCCGAGCCACTGGGTGGCCAGCTCGGGCTCGATCCAGGCGCGGAACACCCTCTCCTGCGGGGCGTCGAACTCGCGGACGATCCGGATGGTCGGCAGTGCCGGGTCCGCGTCGATCCGGGTCTCGTGGCCGGTGGCGGAGGTCATGACGGGTCTCCTTCGTGTTGCGCGGGTCGGCCGTCCCGTGCGGGCCGGTCGCTCCCTCCGGTGTGCTCGGAGTGTTCTGTCCGTTCTGTCTGTTCTGCGTGCTGCTTCCGGTCGGGGCGGGGCCCGGGGGTCTCGTCGTCGGCCATGGCCGCGAGGACGGCGTCCAGGCGGCCGAAGCGCTCCTCCGCCTGGCGGCGGTACCGCTCGATCCAGCTCGTCATCAGGTCGAACACCTGCGGCTCCAGGTGGCACGGCCGTCGCTGCGCGTCCCGGCTGCGGCTCACCAGTCCGGCCTCCTCGAGCACCTTGAGGTGCTTGGAGACGGCCTGCATGGACATCGCGTAGGACTCGGCCAGCTCGCCGACGGTGGCGTCCCGGACCGAGAGCCGGGCGACGATGTCGCGCCTGGTCGGATCGGCCAGGGCGACGAACGCCCGGGACAGCTGGTCGACGGCCACCACGCACCTCTGTTCTTCCGCAACCGATTGGTTGAGGACAACGATACCCCCGGGCTCCGGGCTATTCAACCTTTCGGTTGCGGACGAGGCTGTCGTCGCCGAACGGGAGATTGGAATACCGATCGTTCGGTTTTGTCGGTGGCGAAGGACGCTGGTGCGGCTGCCGTTTCCGGGTGCCCGGTGAAGGCTTCGCGTCTCCTGTGGAATGACCGGGGGAGGCAGGTGGGGGAGAAGGAGCCTTTGGGGTGATTCCCGGACTTCGTCTTGTCGCTCTCGGGCCACCGGTAGCTAAGATACGGGGTGTTTGGTTTTGTTTTCCGGAGCTCTGGGCGGGGTGGTTGCGGGTGGTACGGCAGGAGCGGGCGCTCCGGACGCGTCGGCTGATCCTCGAGGCGGCGGCGTCGGTCTTCGACGAGTTCGGCTACGAGGGCGCCACCATCGGCGAGGTGGTCTCGCGGGCCGGGGTGACGCGCGGCGCGGTGTACTTCCATTTCGCTTCCAAGCGGGATCTCGCCCAGGGTGTCGTGGAGGAGCAGTTCGTCCAGGACGGTGTGCCCGAACGGGTCTGCAAACTGCAGGAGTTCGTGGACACCGGGATGGTGGTGGCCTATCTGATGCCGCGTGACCCGCTGCTCAGTGCGGGGGCCCGGCTCTCGCTCGGCCAGGACGTCTTCGACGATCTCGGCGGAGGGGCGATCCCCGGGTGGATCGGACGCCTGGAGGCGCTGCTGACCGCCGCCGGGGAGCGCGGCGAGCTGCTGCCGCACATCGTGCCGGCCGACACGGCCTGGCTGGTCACGGCTGCCTGGACGGGCGTGCAGATCCAGTCGCAGAAGCTGTCCGGGCGGGCGGACCTGGAGCAGCGGGTGGCCGGGCTGTTCCAGCACCTGATGCCGAGCATCGCGGTGCCGGGCGTGCTCGGCTCGCTGCAGATGGGGCCGGACCGCGGCGCCCGGGTGGTCGCGGAGGTGGCCGCCGCCCGGGCGGCCGAGGAGGCCGGCGCAGACCCGGGCGCGGACCCGGCCGAGGAGCGCTCCGGGGTCGGGGCGGTCGTCGACGAGGTCGGCGTCCGGTGAGCTGAAGTCCATGGTGGCGCAGCCCGGTTGACCTCGGTGGGCGTCCTCCCCGCCCGCCGCGGCGCGCCGGGTCGTGCGGGGGCGGCGGGCGCGCGGGGGCGGTCGCGCGGGGGCGGCCCGATCGGTCCGGATGAAGACGTGGCGGTGCGGGACCCGAGAGGTCCGGCGCCGCCTTCGGCACGTCCGCGGCCGGTCGCTCCGGGTGTCACAGCCGTGACGCTCGGTCGATCCGGCTCGCCGTCCAGCCCCGGGCCACCCATTCCACAGAAACAAACAGCGCGTTCGGTTTTGTATTGACAAACCGCGCGTCCTGTTTTTGACTGGTGACAGTCGCCCTAGGGGTGTCGACCCGGGTGCCGGCCGCGGCGGACAGGCCTGCGGCGTTCCGTGTGATTGGGGTGGTCATCGTGGAAATTCGGGTGCTCGGGGCGCTGGACGTCCGGGTGTGCGGGGTCTCGGTGGTGCCGTCGGCACCGAAGCCGCGTCAGGTGCTGGGGTTGCTGGCCCTGCGGGCCGACCAGGTGGTGCCGGCAAGGGCGTTGGCCGACGAGCTGTGGTCCGGGCGACCGCCGCGCAGCGCGCGCACCACCGTCCAGACGTACGTGCTCCAGCTGCGCGACATGATCGACCGCGCGCTCGGGCAGGTGGGCGCGGCGGCCGGGGTCTCCTGCGCCAAGGACGTGCTGGTGACCTCGCCCGGCGGCTACATGCTCAACAGTGGCGGCGGGATGACGGACGTCCGGGAGTTCGAGCGCCTGGCCGGCATGGGCTACCGCGCCATGGACGGCGAGGACCACCCGCTGGCCGCCCGGATGCTCGCCGAGGCGCTCGGCCTGTGGCGCGGGGCGGCCTTCGCCGACGTCCCGGCCGGCGGTCAGCTGGGGGTGGAGGCGAAGCGGTTGGAGGAGACCCGGCTCTGTGCGCTGGACCAGCGGATCGAGGCGGACCTGCGGCTGGGCCGGCACCGGGTGCTGCTCGCCGAACTGACCGTACTGGTGGACCGCTACCGCACCCACGAGAGCCTGCACGGCCAGTACATGATCGCCCTGCACCGCTCCGGCCGGCGCGGCGAGGCGCTGGAGGCCTACCAGCGCCTGCGCAACACCCTGGTAAGGGAGTTGGGCATGGAGCCGTCGATCGGCCTGCGGCGGCTGCAGCGCTCGATCCTGATGACCGGGCCGGAGCGCCCGGAGCGTGAGGCGGCCGCGCCCGCCAGGGCGGAGGCGGCGGCCGGGTCGGAGCCGGCCGCCGCCCGGCTCAGTCGGGTCGGCTGAGGCTCCGCGGAGTTCGTCGCCGAAGGCGTTGCGGCACCGGGCGTCCCGCCCGGGCGAGGTCGGAACCTGCTGGTCGCTGTGAGGGGTTGTGGGTCGGGTGGTGCAGGAGAGGTCGGAACGGACGCGCGGACGGCTGGTGGAGGCGGGGGCGGAGCTGTTCGACCGTCACGGCTACGCCGGTGCGACGCTCGGCGAGATCGCCGGGGCCGCGGGGGTGACCAAGGGGGCGCTCTACTTCCACTTCGCGTCCAAGGACGAGTTGGCCAGAGCGGTGTTCCAGCAGGCCGAGTGCTCCCTGCGCAGTGCCTGCCGCGCGCTGCGCGCGACCGCCTCCCCGCTCCAGACCTTGATCGACTCGGGCTACTGGCTGGTCGACGCCCTGGGCTCGGACGCGGTGGTGCGCGCCGCGTTCCGTCTCGGCCGCGAGGGCGGTGGCTGGCAGTCCGGCCCGGCGGCCCCGGGCGCGGCCGCCGTCGGTGCGGCTGGCCCCGGTGGGGCCGCCTCCGGTGTCGCCGCCACCGGCACCACCGCCCCGGTCGAGGGGGTGCCGGGCTTCCACGGCATCTGGGCCGGCGTCGTCCGCGAACTGCTCGTCGGGGCGCGCCGCGCCGGTGAACTGCGCGACCGGCCGGGCGTCCTGGGGCCGGAGACCCTCGTGGTGGCGGCCGCCTGCGGCCTGGAGGTGGTCTTCGGCGACGGCGGCGCCGACGAGGAGCGCGCCCGCCGGGTCGGCGCCCTGTGGGAGTGGCTGCTGCCCTGCCTCGTCCCCCCGGGCGGGTCGGGCGCCTACCGGACCAGGCCGCGGGCGCCGCTGCCCGCCTGAGCCCGGCCGGGGTGCGGGCCGCGGCACCCGGCGGGCCGACGGGCCCGTCCCCCGCCCCCCGGCCCGTCACCCCGTCCCGCCCCCCGGGCGGGGCCGGTCACGCCGTGTGCAGGCGGTCCGCCAGGCCGGCGGCGGTGAACGCGGCCACCAGGTCGTCCCGGCCCTCGGTGAAGTGGGCCCAGCTGTCGTGGTGGACCGGGACCACCCGGCGGGCGCCCAGGATCCGGGCGGCCTCGGCCGCCTGCTTGCTGTCCAGGACGAGGGGCTCGCCGTCGAAGAGGACGGGGAAGCGGGGCGCCCCGGCGAAGAGGACCGCGGTGTCCACGGGGGCGAACCGTTCGGCGATCTCCCGGACGGCGTCGAGCGAGGCGTTGTCGCCGCTGACGTAGACGGTGGGCAGCCCCTCGCCGGTCAGGACGAAGCCGACGACCTGCCCGGTGACGGCCTCCACGTCCGCGCGGGCCCCCGGTCCGTGCAGGGCGGGTGCGGCGGTCACCGTGACGGTGCCGCCGCCGGGGCGGTCCAGGGTGACCGACTCCCAGTCGGCCAGGCCCCTCGCGGTGCCCCCGAGGCGCCGGCCGCCGCCGGGGGTGGTGAGGGTGAGCGGCACGTCGGCGAGCAGTGCCCGGCCGGAGTGGTCGAGGTTGTCGGCGTGCTCGTCGTGGGAGAGCAGGACCACGTCGACGCGGCCGGCGTCGGCGGGGCCGCCGGCGGCCGGGGCGGTCTTGGTCAGGACCGGGCCGCCCGGGCGCTGGTAGTCGCCCGGGGCGTCGAAGGTCGGGTCGGTGAGGAAGCGCAGGCCGCCGTACTCGAAGAGGGCGGTCGGGCCGCCGAAGAGGCGGACGGGGAACTGCTCGACGGTCGGGTCGGAAGAAGCCATGGCGAAGCACACCTCACGGATGGGAGTGGTTTATCCGTGAGAAACCGTAGCGGGCTCTCACGGATGGGCGCAACCGATACCATGAGATCCATGAGGGAGACCCAGACCGACGAAGCCGCCGTGCCACCCGCGCCGGGGGAGGAGCAGCACCCCTCCCTCGCCCTGGTCAACAGCTCCGTCACGGTGCCCGGCGGCTACGTCCTGGACCGCCTCGCCACCCCCGCGGGGACGAACCGGTGGCTCCTCGAACACGCCCTCGCCCCGGCCGACGCCGGCCTGCAGGACATGTGCGCGGGCCTGGTGCGCGCGATGCGCGAGCAGGTCAGGGCGCTGTTCGCGGCCAGAGTCGCCGGACTGCCCGCGCTCCCCGCCGCCCTGTCCGCCGTCAACGACGCCCTGATCCGGCTGCCCACGGCCCGGCTGCTCTGCTGGGACGAGGAGACCGGCCCCTACCGGGCGGCCCCGCACCCCACCGCCGCGATCGTCGAACACGCCCTCGCGGCCCTCGCCGCCGACGCCGCCGACCTGCTGACCGGCCCCGACGCCGATCGCCTCACCGCCTGCGGCTCCACCCCCTGCACCCGCTACCTGCTCCGGCACGGACGCCGCCACTGGTGCTCCACCCGCTGCGGCGACCGGGCCCGCGCGGCCCGCGCCTACGCCCGGCGCACCCGCCCCGAACAGGACTGGCTTCCGTGAGGACGGCCTACCCGCGCTGCAGCGCATCGACGGCTACCTCGGCGGCTCGATGCTGATCAGCGTCGAGGACGAACGCGGAGCGGTGGGCGGGTTGTTCGCCGACCGGGCCGCTCTGGTCGCCTCGCGCGGGGCCGCCGCCGCGACCCGGGCCCGGGGGACGGCGTCCGGCGGGCTGACCCTGCGTTCGCTGCAGGAGTTCGAGACCGTGCTGCTGGACCTCCCGCAGTCGCGCTGAGCGCCCCGCCGTCGCCTCCGGCCGGTGCTCCCCGGTCCTGGACCGTCCCCGACCGTCCCCGTCCGCTCGACCACGACCACGACCACGACCACGACCACGACCGTGCCCGAGCCGGGCCCGGCCGCACCGGAACGCCCGCCGGCGCACCGGCCGCCGCCGGAACCGCGCCGACACGCCCGTTCACCTGGGACGCAGCCGCACCCGCGGGCGCGGTGCGCGGCCGTCCGCCGCGGGGCGGGCGCAGGCCGAATGTCAGTGCGGGTCGCCATGATGTCGGTATGAAGGACGCAGCCACCACGGCTTCCCCCGCCGCCCTCGCCTCCCCGCAGGCCTACGCCGACGCCGTCGCCACCGCCGTGCGCGCCGCCGCCGCGTACTACGACGACGGCTCCACGCCGCTCGGCGACGACGAGTACGACGCCCTGGTACGGGCGATCGAGGCCTACGAGGACGCGCACCCCGCCGAGGCGCTGGCCGAGTCGCCGACCGGCAAGGTCGCCGGCGGCGCGGTCGTCGGCGACGTCCCGCACAGCGCCCCGATGCTCTCCCTCGACAACGTGTTCTCGGCCGAGGAGCTGGAGGCCTGGGCGGCAGGGCTGGAGCGCCGGCTCGGCCGTCCGGTCGCAGCCTGGTGCGTCGAGCCGAAGCTGGACGGCCTCGCCGTCGCCGCCCGCTACCGCGCCGGCCGGCTCACCCAGGTGCTCACCCGCGGTGACGGCCTGGCCGGCGAGGACATCACCGCCGCCGCCGACGCCGTGCTCGGCCTGCCGGCGCGGCTCACCGAGCCGCTGGACGTCGAGCTGCGCGGCGAGGTGCTGCTCACCCACGAGCAGTTCGAGCAGGCCAACGCCGTCCGCACCGCGCACGGCGCGACCCCCTTCGCCCACCCGCGCAGCGGCGCGGCCGGTACCCTGCGCGCCAAGGACCGCCCCTACCGGGTCGAGCTCACCTTCTTCGCCTACGACGCCCTCGGCCTTTCCGGGGCCGACGAACGCTTGGACCACGCCGAGCTGTTGGCCCGGCTGGCCGTCCTCGGCGCCAACACGGCCGCCGCCACCGACGCGGCGCCGCTCCGCTGCGCGACCCTGGCCGAGGCGCAGCAGCGGATCGACGGGATCGCCGCGCTGCGCGCCGCGCTGCCCTTCGGCATCGACGGCGTGGTGGTGAAGGCGGACGCGGTGGCCGACCAGGAGGAGGCCGGCTCCGGCTCCCGGGCCCCGCGCTGGGCGGTGGCCCGCAAGCTGCAGGCCCAGCACAAGGTGACCAGACTGCTCGGGGTGGAGTGGAACGTCGGCCGCACCGGCATCATCGCGCCGCGCGCCGTGCTCGAACCGGTGGTGATCGACGGCGTCACCGTCACCTACGCCACCCTGCACAATCCGGCCGACATCGAACGCCGCGGTCTGATGATCGGGGACGAGGTGTTCGTCTACCGGGCCGGGGACGTCATCCCGCGGGTGGAGGCGCCGCTGGTCGACCAGCGCACCGGCGCCGAGCAGCCGATCGTCTTCCCCGAGGTCTGCCCGCGCTGCGGTGACGCGATCGACACCTCCGAGCAGCGCTGGCGCTGCGTGCGCGGCCGGGCCTGCCAGGTGGTCGCCTCGGTGATCTACGCCGCCGGGCGCGACCAGCTCGACATCGAGGGCCTCGGCGGCACCCGCGCCGTCCAGCTGGTCGAGGCCGGCCTGGTCGCCGACCTCGCCGATCTCTTCACCCTCACCCGGGGCGAGCTGCTGACCCTGGAGCGGATGGGCGACACCAGCGCCGACAAGCTCCTCGCCGCCATCGAGACGGCTCGCAGCCGCCCGCTGAACCGGGTGTTCTGCGCGCTCGGCATCCGCGGCACCGGCCGCACCATGTCCCGCCGGATCGCCGCCCACTTCGGCAGCATGGCCGCGATCCGCGCCGCGGACGCCGAGGCGCTGGCCGGCGTGGACGGCATCGGGGTCGAGAAGGCCCGGGTCGTCGTCGCCGAACTCGCCGATCTGGCAGATCTGTTGGACAAGCTCGCGGACCGCGGGGTGGGCACCGAGGTCACCGCTCCGCAGGCACCCTCCCCCGTCGGCGCCGAGGAACCGGCTGCCGAGGACGGTGCAGGCACGGGCCCGCTCGCGGGCGAGGCCGTGGTCGTCACCGGCAGCATGACCGGCCCGCTCGCCACGCTGTCCCGCAACGAGATGAACGAACTCGTCGAACGCGCCGGCGGCAAGGCCTCCTCGTCCGTCTCCAAGCGCACCACCCTGCTGGTGGCGGGCGAGAAGGCCGGTTCCAAGCGGGCCAAGGCGGAGGAGCTCGGCATCCGCATCCTCACCCCCGAGGAGTTCGCCGACCAGGTCGCCCCCTACCTCCCCTGAGCCATCGGCGCCCGATACAGCCCGCCGTCCCTTTCCCCGCCGCACGGAGACGACCATGACCCGCACCACCCCGCCACGCCCCGTGGATGTGGAGGACCTCTTCCCCGAACTGGTGGCGCTGCGCCGTGAGGCCGTACGTCTCCACCCGCGGGCCGGCGAGCCGTCCCCGTCCGAGAGTTCGGTCGGTGGGCCGCTGCTGTGGCCGGCCGGCGAGCCGTGGCCGCTGTGCCCGAGCACCAGCCACCCGGAGCAGTGGGGGCAATCCGCCACACAGGGGCCGGTGCCGATGGTCCCCGTCGTCCAGATCCACCGGAAGGACGTTCCCCAGCTCGCCGCTCCCGCCGGGGCCGACCTGCTGCAGGTGCTCTGGTGCCCGTTCATCGTCGACGGCTGCCCGACGGCCACGCCCCGGGTGATCTGGCGCAGTTCCGCAGCGGTGGGCCCGGTCGTGGCCGCCGCGCCGTCGACGGTGGGCACCGCGCCCCGGGACAGCATCCCGGCACCGTGCGTCGTGCACCCCGAGCCGGTGGTCGACTACCCGAGCTGGGACATTCCGGAGGAGCTGAGCCCGGCACTGCAGGTGCGGATGGAGGAACTGGAGGCCCGCACCGGCCTGTGGTGGGGCTATCACCTGGCCGAGGCCCCGGGGATCAAGCTCGGCGGATACCCGAGCTGGACCCAGGACCCCTGTTGGCCCGACTGCCCGAGCTGCGGGCAGGCGATGGATCACCTTCTGACGGTCAGTAGTGGGGAGTACGACGGCGAGTCGTACCGTACCTGGCTTCCTCTGGAGGACCGCGACAGCGAGACCGGCGAGGAACGCGAGGACGCCACCGGAGGCCGTGGAGCCCACCGGGCGGCCCGACTGATGATCGGCGACGCGGGCGGCGTCTACGTCTTCGAGTGCCGGGCCTGCCCGGACCGTCCGGTGGCCCACCACTGGGACTGCTCGTGACCTGGCGCGCACCCGTGGCAGCCGGCGGCCGCCGCGGGTGCGCGGCCCCGCGCGGCGGCGCGTCACGATCAGTGTGTGGAACGCGTGCGGATCCGGTCCCGTGAACGGGCGGCCGAGGCCGGGAACGGAGCAGTGCGGGCCCGGGGGCGGAGCAGTGCGGGCCCGGGGAACGGCCGGTCACCCGTGGTAGTGGTGCGGTAGGGTGGCCGGTGCCGAGTACGACCGCGACTCAAGGAGGTGAGCCCCATTACCGGTATGTCCGAGCGGGTGCTCCCGGAGCGCGGCCGTGCGGGCGCCCCGCGCGCGTAGCGCGGACGCGTCGGCGCGGCACAGACCCTGGCGGGAGCCCTGACGGAGTCGTTCTCCTCCCGATCTCCCCCAAGGGGTCCTCTTGTCCGTCTTCGCCTCCGCCACCCTCCGTTCCTCGGTGATCTCCCGGCTGCGCGCCGCGGGCTGCGTGTTCGCCGAGGACGAGGCGCGGATCCTCCTCTCCGCCTCCACGACCCCGGCCGAACTGGCCGCGATGGTCAGCTCCCGGGCCGCCGGCCGGCCTCTGGAACACGTCGTCGGCTGGGCCGAGTTCGCCGGCCTGCGGATCGCCGTCCAGCCGGGCGTCTTCGTCCCGCGCCGGCGCAGCGAGTTCCTGGCCGCCACGGCCACCGGGCTCACCCGCCCGGGCGCCGTGGTCGTCGACCTGTGTTGCGGCAGCGGAGCCCTCGGGGCCGCGGTGGCGGCCGCGGCGCCGCACCCGGTGGAGCTGTACGCGGCCGACGTCGACCCGGCGGCCGTCCGCTGCGCCCGTTCCAACCTCGCCGGCGGGGCCGGGCCCGCCGGGGCGCGGGTCTTCGAGGGCGACCTGTTCGCCGCCCTGCCGGACGCCCTGCGCGGCCGGGTGGACGTGCTGCTCGCCAACGTCCCGTACGTCCCGACCGCCGACATCGCGCTGCTGCCGCCGGAGGCACGGCTGCACGAGGCGCGGCCGGCGCTGGACGGCGGAGCCGACGGCCTGGACGTGCTGCGCCGGGTCGTGGCGGAGGCCCCGGTCTGGCTCGCGGCGGGCGGGACGCTGCTGTTCGAGACCAGTGAGCGGCAGACGCCGACGGCCCTCGCGGTCGTCCGCGCGGCCGGCCTGGCGGCGGCCGACATCCGGCACGAGGACCTCGACGCGACGGTGGTCACCGCGACCCGGCGCTGACGCGGCCGTCACGGGCGCGGTTGACCGTCCCCGGCGCGGCGTCCCGGCCGGCCGGTACGGGACCGAGGGGTCAGACCCGGGAGCCGTAGACGTGGTCGACCGGGATGGTCAGCAGGACGCGGCGGTCGGCGACCATCACCGCGCGGTACTCCGCCCAGTCGGGGTGCTCGCCGGCGGCCCGACGGTAGTAGTCCACCAGCGCCTCGACCTCCGGGCCGTCGGGGTCGGTGCCGGGCCCGGTGAGGGTGGCGACGCCCTCGGCGGTGGCCCAGGTGCGGCCGTCCGGGCCGGTCACCTCGAGGCTGACCCTGGGGTCCCGGCGCAGGTTCGCGGTCTTGGCCAGGCCGTCCCGGGTGGAGACCAGGATGGCGTTGGTCTCCGGGTCGTAGTACGGCAGGACGGGCGACAGCTGGGGCCGGCCATCGGCCTTGATGGTGGCGAGGATGCCGAGCCGGCTCCGGGCGAGCAGGGCGTACGGGTCGAACGGTGTGGTCGCGGTCATGGCAGCATCATCGGCCTTCACACCGGTGTGAAGGTCAAGGCAGGGCAGGCGTGTTGCGGCCGGCGGGCCGGCGGGCAGGTTGACGGATGGACAGGTTCCGCCGCGCTGTGCCGCGCCGCGCACGCCCGCTACGCCGGCGTCGGCAGCGCGCCGCCGTCCACCCGCTCGACGCGGACGCCGGGCAACCCGCGGCACCAGGCGGCGGCGATCCGGTCGACGGCCCCGGGGCCCGGCGGCTCGGCGCCGAGGCCGATCGCCAGGCGGGTCGCCCCGTGGGCGCCCTCGAACGGTCGCGGCCAGGCGTGCAGGCCGGTGGCCCCGGTCCGTTCCAGGGCCGTCAGCAGGGCCCGGAGCCGCCCGCGCACCGCGCCGACGGTGTCCTCCGTCGCCGTGGCCTCGACGGTGACGACCGCCCAGGCCGCGTGCCGCCGGTGCAACGGTGGCACGGCGAGCAGTGAGGGCCACGGGTCGTCGCCCTCCGTCGCGAGCTCCCAGGCGCGGTAGAGCTCCTCGGTGAGCAGCTCCCGGGCGTCCGGGCCGACCTGGGTGGTGCAGCTCCGGACCGGCGCGGAGGGCGTGAACACCGCCACCGGCTCGCCCTGGTGGGCCGTCACGGTGCCGTGCAGGCTGACCGGCTCCCGCCAGTCCCAGGCCGCCCAGGTCTCGGCGAAGCGCCGGAACAGGTCCTCCTCGGCGACGTCGTCGGCACTCAGGACCGTCCGGGCGGCCAGCACCGTCCAGGCCAGTGAGGGCAGTTGGCCGAACGGCGCGGAGTCCAGACCGCGCGCCCGGGCCCAGGCCTTGACCTCCCGGGCCAGCCTGACGAACCGCCCGTGCCGGTCGCCGACCGCCGCCAGCACGGCCTCGGCGTCCCCGACCGCGCTCAGCGCGACCGCGGCCTCCGCACCCAGCTCCGCACGGCGCCCGACCGCGTCGCCCGGGGCGAGCGACCCGCAGTGGACCACGACGAGGTCCACGTCCAGCCCCTCGGCGGTGAACCGCAGCCCCGGTACCCTGGCCCCGCGCACCGCGCGGACCCGCCGGGCGCCGGGCAGCGCCGCCGTGACCCGGGCACGCAGCCCGGCCGGATCGGCGGCCCCCGGCAGCACCGCGACCAGGTCCAGATCGGCGCCGTCCAGCTGGCAGCCCATCCGCCGGGACCCGACGGTGTGGACGACCCCGTCGGGCAGGGCCGCCGCGATCCGCTCCGCGACGGCCCGGGCCGCCGCCTCCTCCGCGCGGCGCCGGGCCCCGGGCTGCGGAGCGGTCTCCGCCCCTGCCGTACCGTGCCCGGCGACCTCGTGCGCCGCGCCCCCGTGCCCGGTGGCCGTCCGCTGCTCGGCCAGCCACCGCACCTCGCCGGTGCCCAGCGCGACCACCGCGCGCGGACGCATCGGCTCACCGCCCCGGCGGGACAGCACCACCAGTTCGCCCACCCGGGCCGTGACGGAATCGAGCAGCGCCGCGCAGTCGGCGGCGGCCTGCTGCGGATCGGCGCTGCGCCCGAGCGTCAGGTGCGGGGTGAAGCCCTCCGCCCGGCCGCGGCAGCGCGGGAAGCGCCGTTCCAGGGCGTGCCGCAGCGCGGCCCAGGGCGCGGGGGAGGAGGCCGCCGGGTCCAGCCACAGGGTGGCGTCCTCGCGGTGTCCGAAGGTGTGCACGCCGTCCAGCCGGGCGGTGAACGGCGCCTGCTCGGCGGCGGCCGCGCCCAGCAGGGGCAGCGCCCGGTCCAAGGCGGACTCCGGGACGAAGCCGAACAGCAGGTTGACGTGCGGCGGCCAGCGCCGCAGCTGAGGGTCGTACCGGCCGCGCACGCGCTGGATCGGGGGCCACAGCTCCTCGGGCGGGATCCAGGCGACGGCGGTGCGGGCGGTCGGCGCCACGTCGAGCAGCGCAGCCGCCCCGGTCCCGGCCAGGTCGAGGTCCACCAGCACGCCGTAGTGGTCGGACGGGTACAGCCCCGAGGCGTCCGGCCGGTCGCCGAGCAGGGCCGCGGCCGCCACCCGGGCCCGCTCGGTGCGGTGCAGGACGCGGTCCAGCCGGGCGGCCCGGCCGCTGAGCGAGGAGACCGCGGCCAGCGGGTTGGCGGTCGGGTCGAAGGTGGCGGTCGCGTCGGCAGGCCCGTGCACCTGCGTCCAGGCGTCCCGCAGGCCGAGCGCGGCGGCCGGGCCCTCGGCGCCGGAGCGGCCGTCGTTGAAGTCCCCGAGCAGCAGCAGGTCGCCCTGGACGCCGGCCAGGCCCTCGGCGAGTTCGGCCAGTTCGGCCTCCCGGCGGGCCGGGCCGCCCGCGGTGTGGTCGCTGGTCAGGTGGACGGCGGCGACGGTCAGCGGTGCGTCGGCGGCGCCCAGCGTGACGGCGGTGACGGCCTTGTGCGGGCCCAGCACGTGCCGGCCCGCCTCCAGCACCGGCAGCCGGCTGAGCAGCAGCAGCCCGTAAGCATCGACGTCGGGACCGAGCGGGTCGGTGCCGAGGGTGTAGCCGGCCCGTACCCAGGGGGCGTCCAGCAACAGGGCGACCAGGGCCGGTTCGACCTCCTGCAGCGCGATGACGTCCGCGTCCGCCGCCTCCAGCGCGGCGAGCAGCAGCGGCCGTCGCCGGGCGGTGTCGATCCGGTCGGCGTCGTAGCGGTCCCACAGGGTGTTCCAGGTGACCACCCGCACGGGGGCGGCGCCGGTGGTGTCGCCGGTGTCGCCGCCGCCGCTGTCGCCGTGGGTGGTGCCGGAGGCCGGTTCGGCGGGCCGCCAGCCGCCGTCCGGCCGCCAGTCGTACGGGGTGAGGGCGGTGAAGAACGGTGCCGGAAGGCGGCGCGGCGCGGTGCGCCGGCCGGCCGCGGTGCTGTCCAGGACGTCCACGCCCGAGTCGCGGTCCCAGACCCGGACGCCGTCGGCCTCGACGAAGCGCACCCGGTGCCAGGGGATGTCGCCCGCGTCGGCGAAGGCCTCCAGCGGGACGAGCTCGGTGCGGTCGTCGCGCTGGCGCACGCCCACCGAGAACCGTGCGGGGTCGAAGCGGGAGTCCCAGCGGACCCGCTGACAGACCTGTTCGATGGGGCGCATCAGTCGTCCTCTCCGTCGAGGGTGCCGGCCGTGTCCTCCACGGTGCCACTCGGGCCGACGTACCAGGTGCGGTGGGCCTGGCCGGGGTAGGGCGGGCTGAACCGGCGCAGCTGGGCCGCGAGCACCTCCGGCGGCACCGGGTGCGGCCGGGCGGCGTTGCGGCGCGCCAGCTCGGCCTCGTCGACCAGCAGCACCACCTGGGTGACCAGGGCGTCGCGGCGCTGCGCCACGGCGTGCACGGCCGCGCGCTGGTGCCGGTTGAGCGAGGTGGCGTCCCAGACGACGGTGGCCGGGCGGGCCGGGTCGGCCGGGTCGGCCAGGTCGCTCGGATGGGCGGGGTCGGGCCGGGCGAGGGCGGCGTCCAGCCGGTCCAGGCCCTCCCGGAGCACGGCGGCGTTGTCGCGCTGGTCCGCGCGGGAGCCGCGGGCCTCGCGCAGGTCGTCCAGCGAGATCCGGGCGCCGACCCCGGGCAGGGCGGCCGCGAAGGTGCTCTTGCCGCTGCCCGCCGGGCCGGCGAGGTGCACCAGCCGCGGGAAGCGGCCGTCCCGCCACCGCCAGGCGGCCGCCACGGCCTCCTCGACGGTGTGGATCCGGCCCAGCGCGTACGCCTCACGGGCCTGCGCCCAGCAGCGGTCGGCGGCGTCCCGGTCGAGGCCCGCGAGCGCCTCGCGCAGGCCCTCCCGCAGCGGGCGCAGCGGCGCCTCGGCGAGCAGCCCGGCGTCCTCGGCGTGCAGCGCGGACCAGGCCACCTGGTCGCGTTCCGACGCTCCGGGCGCGGCCGTCGCGGCGACGGCGTGCAGGACGCCGAGGTCGGCGGCGCAGGAGAGCCGGACCAGCCCGGTGCGGCGGTCCTCGTCCGGATAGGGCTGCTGCAGGCCGGGGTGCAGTCCGACCAGGTCGGCGACCCGCCGGGCCAGCGGCAGGCCGAGCACACCGGCCAGCCGGGGTGCCAGGCCCTCCCGGCGGGCCGCGCCCAGCGCGGTGGCGAGCACTCCGGCCAGTCGAGCGTCCCCGCCGCGGCCGAGCTCGTCCAGCCGGGCGGACACCTCGGCCAACCGGTCGGCGGTGGCGGGCAGTCCGGCCTCGCGTGGTCCGTCCTCGAGCAGTCCCGCCCCGAGCAGGCCGTCCTCGCGCAGTCCGTCCTCGGGTAGCCGCAGTGCGGCGGCCAGTGCGGGGAGTTCCGGCAGCGCCCCGGAGCGCACCGACCAGAGGGCGGCGCCCGGGCCCAGCCCGTTCTCCACGACGGCGGCGTGCATCCAGTGCGTGTCGGTCCGCACGTGCTGCGGCCGCACCCACTTGGCGACCCGCCGCCCGAACTCCGCCCGGGGGAAGCCCGCGGTGGTCCGCACCACGTAGCCCTCCTGGCGGTCGAGGTCCAACCGCAGCGCCCGCAGGGCCCGTTCGTCGTACCGGCCGCGCCAGAGCACCCGCGGTGCCGGCACGCCGAGGCGGCGCAGGAAGCGGACGGTGTCGTCCCAGCCGAGGCAGACGTCCCGGTCGGTCCAGACCGAGAAGCCGTGGAACCAGCTCTCCAGGTCGGTGTACGGGATCGAGTGCCGGGCGAACAGGTTCTCCCCGCAGATCCGCCAGCCGGCCGGGATCCGCGGGCCGATCCGGCCCTGCAGGCCCTTCACCCAGGCACGGGAGGGGTGGTGCGCCGAGTCCAGCGAACGGGCGTGCAGGCCGTCCCGGTAGAGCGTGGTGTTCTCGCCGTCGAGCTTCTCGGTGACGACGACCTCCGCGCCCGTCAGCCCGGAGAGGTCGCCGCTGCGGACGTCGTCCGCCGCCGCCCCCGGGGACCAGGGCAGGTGCGGCGTCCGAGGGTAGTGCACGCGCATGCCCGGCTCCTTGGAAGGTGGTTGATCCGCCGACACTGTAGGAGCGGGGGAGAACGCCCGGCCACCGATTAACGGGCCAACGGCGCAGGTGGGCGGGGTGACGGCCGGTCGGCCGACCGGGTGGGCGGGGTGGCGGGCACGGTCGGCCCCTGGTGCGGCCGGCCGGAGGGCGCCACAATGCGCGCATGGGGAGACGGCTCGGGGCGGGCTCGACGGGCGCGGGTCCGACTGGCCTGCCGGGTGCTACGGGGCTGGTCGGTCTGCGGGGCCTGCAGGGCTTGCGGGGCCTGGGGCTGACAGGCCTGACAGGCCTGACGGGGCTGGTGGTGGGGCCGGCCATGGCCGCGGCGTGCGGCGGACCGCCGACCGCCGCACGCGCCACCGTGCCGCCCGCCACGGCGTCGCCGTCCGCCGCAGGGGCGGTCCCGTCGGCCGACCCCGTGGCGGACTGCGTGCTGAGCATCGGGCCCTGGCTGCAGACCGCCCTCGACGGCGGCACCGACCTCGGCGACTACCAGGAGATGGGTCTGTCCAGCGCCCAGGGCGGGGCGCTCCGCGACCTCCAGCGGCGGGCCGCCGCCCTCCGGGCCCAGGGGCCGCTGCCCGCCGGCTGGGCGGCGGAGGAGGTCCGGCGCTCCTGTGCCGCGATCGCCGCCGCCCGGGCCACGGCGACGGCGAGGCCGACGGGCTGGCCGTGACCGGAGGGCGGCGCCGTGGCCCGGGTGGCGGGTCGTTCAGCGCAGGCCGGCGAAGAGGTCGTTCTCGGGCAGTTCCGCGTCGGTGGTGTCGTGCACCCGGACGAAGGTCTCCACACCCATCAGCTGGGTGAACTTCTCCTTGCCCATCTTCAGGAAGAAGATGTTCTCGCCCTGGCTGGCGTGCGCGGCCAGCGCGTCGTACTTCTGGCCGCCGAACCCGGTGGCGTCCACCCAGGTGGTGATCTCCTCGTCGGGGAGGCCGATCTCGGGCAGCTCCGACCCCTCGCTGCCCGGCTCCTCCCACTCCCCGCCGAGCTCGCGCATGACCTCCCCGAACTTCGCCATCATCGAGCGCGGCGCCGTCGTCCAGTACACCTTCGGAGCCGTGCCGACCAGCTCCAGCGCCCGCGTCGTGATGCGGTTGGCCTGGATGTGGTCGGGGTGGCCGTAGAAGCCGTTCTCGTCGTACGTCACGACCACGTCGGGTTGGTACTTCCGCATCAGGTCGGCCAGGCGGGCCGCCGCCTCGTCCACCGGCGTCGTCCAGAACGAGCCGGGCGCGTCGTTGGCGGGCCAGCCCATCATCCCGGAGTCGCCGTACTCGAGCAGTTCCAGGTGGCCGACCTCGAGGACCTCGCAGCTGGCCTCCAGCTCCTGACGGCGCATCGCGGCGACGGCCGCCGGGTCGTGCCCGGCCTCGCCGGGCTTGACGCCCCCCGGACCGTCTCCGCAGGCGCCGTCGGTACAGGTGACGAGCACCGTGCGGATGCCCTCGGCCGCGTAGCGGGCGAGCACACCGCCCGTGCCGGTGGCCTCGTCGTCGGGGTGGGCGTGCACGGCCATCAGGGTCAAGGGCCGGTCAGTCATGGGGCTCATCCTTCGGTCTGCCGAGTGTTCGGCCTCAGTCTGCGGCACGGGGCCGACAGGGAGCGTGGTTCGCCGTGGTTCTGATCGACTGTTGGGAACGACGGGGCCACCGCCCGCTATTCCGGCCGCCCGGCCTCCGGTGCGGGGCGCACTCCGCAGGCCTGATGCGAGCGGTGGTGGCGTCGGACGGCCGGTCCGGCGCCATCGCCGTTTCGTGTACGGAGCGTGGCGGTGAGGCGCGGCCGTCCCCGCCGTCACGCCCGCCCGGCACGCTGGTGTCACAGCCGCCCCGGCTGTCTCACCAGCCGAAACGTCGGGATCGCGGGTGGCGTGGCGGGGAGCTCGCGAGACGGCGATGGTTGCTCACCGTGGTCGACGGGGTGTTCTCGAGCGTGCATATTTAGGTTAGCCTTACCTCATGCACACTGCCTCCCTGGCCGCGACCACGGCCGGATACGTCATGCCCCAGGCCTGGCGGATCCTCAGCAAGACCGGCTACTTCCTCGGCCTCAGCGGGGCCATCGGTGCCACCGTCACCTACGCCACCACCGTCCGCCCCGCGCTGCGCGCGCCGCAGACACGCCCCGAGGACACGGTGGTGCTGCGAAGAAGAACCGCGGCCTACCTCGCCTGGGCGGGCGTGGTGCTGCTGGTCGCCGGGTACTTCCAGCTCGCGGCCCGGGTGGCACGCGCCGGCAAGGGGATGCCCTTCGGTGACGCCCTCGTGCCCGACCGGATCCTGGACTTCCTGCAGGCCCCCGCCGCCAAGGGCGCCTGGATCGCCCAGGGCACCGTCTACCTGGTGCAGAACGCGGTCCTGGTGGTGACGGCCGCCGCCCTGACGTCCCTGTTCGTCCCGGCCGTCCGCCGGCACGTCGACGCCGTCGCCCTCCTCGCGCTGCCGCTCTCGCTCGCCGTCACCCTGATCGGCGCCGTCCCGGCCACCAAGCCCGCCGACCTCGACCGCTGGCTGGACCTCGTCTTCGACCAGACCCACATCGTCTCCGGCGTGGTCTGGCTCGGCGGCCTCGCCCTCCTGGTCGCCCTGGCCGGCACCCGCGGCCGGCTCGGCGACGGCGCCGGACTGCTCTGGGCCGACGTGTGGCGCCGGTTCAGCCTGGTCGCCATGGTCTGCGTCGGCGCGGTCACCGTGTCGGGCCTCTGGCTGAGCTGGAAGCACGTCGGCGCGGTCTCCCAGCTGTGGACCACCGGCTACGGCATCGCCCTGTCCGTCAAGGTCCTGCTGGTCCTCGGCCTCGTCGCCGCCGGAGCCTTCAACCAGTTCCGCCTGATGCCGCGGATCGTCCAGGCCCGCCGGGCCGACGACCAGAGCTCGCTGCTGCACCTGACCCTGCGGCACTTCCCGCTGGTCGTGTGGGGCGAGGTCGCGCTCGGCGTCGCCGTGCTCGCCGTCATGCCCTTCATCTCGGGCTCGGCCCGCACCGAGGCCGGCAGCGCCAAGGCCGTCTCCTCCACCACGGTGTTCGCCGGCGGGGCCGCCCTGGTCGTCGCCCTGGTCGTCTCGCTCTACGCCACGGCCAAGGCCTCCGACGCGCTGGCCCGCCGCACGCCCACCACGGCCGCGGCCTGACCGGACCCGCTGCGGCGGCGCAGGCGGGCGGAGGGGCGGGGCGTCACCGCGGCGGTTTCCGGCGGACGCCCCGCCCTCCGTCGTGTGCGCCCCCGGCGCCGAAGCCCGGTCGTCGTCGCCCGCCTGCCGCACCCGCCGAAGCCCGGCCGCCACGGCGCCTGCCCGCCTGTCCCGCCGCTAGGGCGCCCGCCCGCCCCGCCGCCCGCGGCCGTCCCCAAAACCAGTGGCCCGACCGCCGATCC
This sequence comes from Kitasatospora sp. NPDC101176, assembly GCF_044768035.1. Taxonomy (NCBI): domain Bacteria; kingdom Bacillati; phylum Actinomycetota; class Actinomycetes; order Kitasatosporales; family Streptomycetaceae; genus Kitasatospora; species Kitasatospora sp. NPDC101176. The sequence goes on along the minus strand of NZ_JBIWPA010000026.1, from coordinate 75,827 downwards.
GGTGCGATGATCCGCGGAGCGGGCGGCCGGGCCCTTCGTCGTCCGGTGCCGACCCGGTTGCCCGAACCGGACCGGACCGGACCGGACCGGACCGGACCGGACCGGACCGGCGCGTCTCGGTCCGGATCGGCCGCACCAGCCGGATCCGCCGGAAGGGACGTCGTCGTGACCGCCTCCACAGCCAGCCCGTCCGAGTCCACGCCCGCACCGGAGGCCCGCACCACCGCGGGTGCGCTGCGCGGCACCTGGGAAGCGGGGCTCGCGGTCTTCCGCGGCGTCCCGTTCGCCGAGCCGCCGGTCGGGGCGCTGCGCTTCGCCGCACCGCAGCCCGTCCGCGGGTGGGCCGGCGTGCGGGCGGCCGAGGCGTACGGCCCGCCACCGCCCCAGGCCGGAGTGCTCGGCACGGACGGCCCCGCCGATCCGGCCGCGGACGGTGACTGGCTGACGGTCAACGTCTGGTCGCCCGACCCGGGCCCGGGCGCGGGCCTCCCGGTGCTGGTGTGGATCCCCGGCGGCGGCTACGTGATCGGCTCCTCCGCGCTGCCCGAGTTCGACGGCGGCCGGCTGGCCGCGGGCGGCCTCGTCGTGGTCACGCTCAACTACCGGCTGGGCCTGGAGGGCTTCGCGCAGATCGAGGGCGCCCCCGCCAACCGCGGTCTGCTCGACCAGCTCGCCGCCCTGCGCTGGGTCCACGACAACGTCCGGGCCTTCGGTGGCGACCCGTCGCGGGTCACGGTCGCCGGCCAGTCGGCGGGCGGCGGCTCGGTCGCCGCTCTGCTGGCGATGCCGCGGGCGGCCGGACTCTTCCGCCGGGCCGTCGCGCAGAGCGTGCCGGGGACGTTCCTCACGCCCGAGCTGGCCGCCGACGTCGCCGCCGCCTGCGCCGCCGAACTGGGACTGCGGCCCACGGTGGCCGACCTGTCCACCGTCGACCCGGCCCGGCTGCCCGCCGCGGGCGACGCCGTCTCCGCGAAGATCGGCCGGTGGGCGGACCGCTGGGGCCCGATCACCCACCGGCCGATCCCGTTCGCCCCCGTCGTCGACGGCGACGTCCTGCCCGCCACCCCCTGGCAGGCCCTCGCCACCGGTGCCCCCACCGGCACCGCCGCGGACGTCGACCTCCTCGTCGGCCACACCCGCGACGAACACCGGCTGTTCAGCCTGATCGACGGCGTGCTCGGCCAGGTCACCGAGGAACAGGCCGAGACCGCCCTGCGGATGCTCGCCCCCGGCCCGGACGGCGCCCGCCGCCACCGGGCCGCCCACCCGGCGGCCGGCCCCGAGGAACTCTACGAACTGGTCAACGCCGACTGGCTGTTCCGCATGCCGACCCTCCACCTCGCCCGGGCGCACGCCGCCGCCGGCGGGCGGACGTTCCTCTACGAGCTCACCTGGCCCGCCCCCGGCCTCGGCGGGATCCTCGGCGCCTGCCACGGCCTCGACGTCCCGCTCGTCTTCGGCAACCTGAGCAGCGGCCAACCCGCGTTGCTGATCGGCGACACCCCCTCGCCGGAGGCGGAGGAGCTCTCCGCGCGGATGCGCACCGCCTGGACGGCCTTCGCGACCGACGGGGACCCGGGCTGGCCCGCCCACGAGCCCGGGCGGCGCCTCGTCCAGCTCCTCGACGCGCACCCGGCCGTCGCCCCCTACCCGGAGGAGGCCTCCCGACTGCTCTGGCAGGACCACGACTTCGCCGCCATCCCGCTGCTCGGCGGCTGATGCCTCTCACCCGGACGAGCCCCGGCGGCCGGGGTCACGGGTGGGGTCAGCCCGGCCCGCGGGCGGGCGTGGACACCCGGGCCGTCACCCCCGCGGCGGCCGGCTCCTCCACCGGCACCCGGCGGACCGGACGCGCACGGTGCCGGCCGGCCACCGGCGGCCGTCCCGAGGTCCTGGCTGACAGTGCCGCATGACACAGTTCGGCCCATGAACATCACCACCACGAGCCACAGTTGGGACGAGGCGGTCGCCCTCTTCGAGCGCCGCGGGCTGCCCGTCTCCTCCTACGAGAACCTCTACGAGGAGGAGTACGACGTCCACTCCGGCGATTTGACGGTCGACGGTCACCTTGACCTCGACGCCGCGGAGCCGGACGGCACCGGCTACGTCGTCGACGGCGACCTCGCCGTCACCGGTGCCGTCCTCAACACCGACGACGGCTGCCCGGCGCTGATCGTCCTCGGGGACCTCAGGGCCGCCGCCGTCTACCTGGAGGGCGACGCCAAGCTCCTCGTCCGCGGGGACGTCCACGTCGAGGCCTTCGTCGGCAACATGACCGACAAGCTCGTGATGCTCCACGGCGACCTGCACGCCCGGGTCACGGTGCTGTCCGCCGAGTTCGCCCCCGACCTGGTCGAGGGCATCCTGCACGGTCCGGTGCTCGCGCCCGCCTACCTCGCCCCCTCCGCCGGCGGGCCGCCGGTCGACGCCGCGACGGTGCTCGTGCCCGAGGTCCTGACCACCGGCACCGGGGAGGACCCGGACGAGCTGCGCGGCTTCGACGCGCCCGGCGTCCACGGCGGCCGCCTGCTGAGCCGCATCGAGGCCGGCCTGCCCGTCACCCTGGCCGGCCCGTCCGGGACTGCTGGGACGGCGGCCGCAGGGCCGAGCACGGAAGGCTGACTCGCAGGACGTCCGGCCGGAGGAGCCGCTCGGCCCGGGCAGCGGCGCGGCTCGCTCGTCCAGCCGGTCGGCCGGTCGGATTGAGCGTCCGCAGACCGGAAAGACGCGAGCGGTGCGACGGGCTTCCGCGCCGGGGAACGGTCCCGGCCCGGAAGCACGGCCGCCGATGAGCGGGTGCCCGAGGCACGCCACGGCGAACCCGGGGGCGCCGTGCCCGCCGGAAGGACACGGGCGGGCGGCGCGGTCGGGCACGCCGTGGAGAGGAGTCGTCGTGGCGGGTACCGGCAGGACCGATCCGGGCTCCGTGCTCCCCCCGAAACCGCCGGCTCCGCCGACCCCTCCGGCGGCACCCACGACCATCGCCGATCCCGGCGCCCTCGGCCTCGCGGCCTTCGCGATGACCACGTTCGTCCTGAGCTGGTACCGGGGCACCTGACCGCGTCGACCGTCAGGCGACCGGACCAGCCCGGCGCGCGCCCGCGCCGCCGGGCTGGTCAGCTGTACGGGGAGTCCGCGACCCGCCCGGCTCCCGGACCACGTGGGAGGAACCCGTGCCGGACCCGACGACGTCGTACGCCGACCTTCGCGCCCTGGTGATCAACTGCACCCTCAAGCGCTCCCCGGAACGCAGCCACACCCAGGGCCTGATAGACGTCAGCACCGGCATCCTCGAACGCCAGGGCGTCGAGGTCGAGGTCCTCCGGGCCGTCGACCTCGACATCGCCACCGGCGTCTGGCCCGACATGACCGAACACGGCTGGGACACCGACGAGTGGCCCGTCATCTACTCCAAGGTGATGGCCGCCGACATCCTCACCCTCGCCGGGCCGGTCTGGCTCGGCGACAACTCCTCCGTCATGAAGCAGGTCGTCGAGCGGCTGTACGCCTGCTCGTCGATCCTCAACTCCGAGGGCCAGTACGCCTACTACGGCCGGGTCGGCGGCTGTCTGATCACCGGCAACGAGGACGGCGCCAAGCACTGCGCGATGAACGTGCTCTACAGCCTCCAGCACCTGGGCTACACGATCCCCCCGCAGGCCGACGCCGGCTGGGTCGGCGAGGCCGGCCCCGGTCCGTCCTACCTCGACGAGGGCTCCGGCGGCCCGGACAACGACTTCACCAACCGCAACACCACCTTCATGACCTGGAACCAGCTCCACCTGGCCAGGCTGCTGAAGGACGCCGGTGGCATCCCCGCCCACGGCAACCAGCGCTCCGAATGGGACGCCGGCTGCCGCTTCGACTTCGAGAACCCCGAACACCGCTGATCCGCTGCGGACGGGACGGCCCAGGTGCGAGGGGCCGGAGCGCCCGAGACCCCCGCGGGGCAGGGGCCGAGGACTTGGGTCGGGGTCAGCGTGCGGCCGGTGCGGGGCCCACGAGCTCTTTGAGGACGCCCTCCATGGTGACCGGGCCGAGCGTGGTACCGGGTTCGGCGAAGACGGCCTCGCCGGGCGGGGTGACGTTCAAGGCCGGGTCTGCCCCCGGATTGTCCGGCGGTCGGGCTGCCGAGCCGGGCGGGCCCGAGCAGCACCGCTGCGAGCTCCCGTGGCGGGGCCGATGTGGCGATCCGGCGAGCAGGACCTGCCGCCGCGACGGCGATCACCGCGCAGGCGGTGAGGAGTCCGCGGAGGACGGTGGCCGGCTCGCTCCGCCGGCCCGGCGGAGGTGAGTGCGGGCATTTCCTCGGCGAGGATCGGCGCGCCCATCGCCGCAGCCGCGGCGCGGATCCTCGTCCGTGGGGCGAGGCCCGTCTCAGCGGTCTCCCAGGAGCGCGAAGGCGAACGCCAGGCGGCGGTCGATCCACTCCGCCTTGACGGTGACCTTCTCGCTTCCTTCGGAGAGCATCACTACCACGCCGTCGGCACGCCATTCCAGGGTGCGCGGCTTGGCGGGGTGGTCCCCGCCGTCGGCTCCGAGGTCGGCGACGGCTCCGAGGACACCGACCGCGAACCGGCCGGCCGCCCGCGCGAGCGCGTCCTTCGGCGAGCCGCCCGCGATCCACTCGTTCCGGCCGACGATGGTGGGGTGGTCCGGTTGGTCGATGGCCCAGGTGTGGCGGAAAGGACGCCTGGGCGGAACGCGGCGAAGGGTCCCGATGAGCTGCCCCTGGCCGTCGTGGACGGGGTGGTGTCGCTCGCCGGCGACCTCCTGCGGTTCGCCGACGTAGCAGAGTAGACGGGTGGCGTCGCGGTCTTCGAAGAGGGCGAGCTCAGGACCGCGGGCAGGGGGAGCCGACACCGGTAGCGGCAGGTCCGACATGGCCACGTACGCGCACGGGGCGAGGACGCGGTCGTTCGTGCCGCGCTTGGCCACGCGGACGGCGCGGGGGCCCCGCGTGATGCGGTTGCGCGTGGGAGTGGCAGGCCGTTCGACGTCGCCGACCACGAACTCCCTGACCCGTTCCCAGCCCACGGGCTCGACGGGGGCTTCCGCCGGGCGGTTCCTGTTCGCGCCGAAAAGCATTCCCGCCCCCAGACGGTCCGGCTGAGCCTGATCAGCCGCCGACCCTACACGGATCCGCCCGGACGCCGCTCACGAGGCCCGCTCCCGGTCGTACTCCGGCGGTTCCGTCCGTCGGAAGGTGCCGGAGGGTGGGCGTCGGCGCCCGCGCGGGGGTGCCGTGAGCCCCGTGGCCGGGGCGGGCGTCAGCCTGCCGGCGGGGCGATCAATTGCGCTGCCATGGCGGCCAGTTCGCGTTCGATGTGAGCCCGGGAGGCCTCGGGTAGGGCGGCGAGACGAAGCGGTCGGGCGGAGATCAGTGAGATCAGCAGCCAGGCCGCCGCATCGGGGTCGGTGCCGGCGCGGAGCTCTCCGTCGGCCTGGCCCCGGCGGAGCAGCGCGGCGAGGGACTCGGCGATCCGGCGCACGGCCGTCTGTCCTGCCTCGGCGACGGATGGTTCGGCGGTGGCCGCGACCGAGTCGGCGAACAGCACGCCGATCGCTCCCCGTGCGTGCAACCGGTCGAGGTGCTCGGGTGCGGTGAGCCCGGTGAGCAGGGCGGACACCGGGACGCCGGAGCCGGCGGCCGCGGCCAGTTCGGTGCAGACGAGGTCGGCGGCGTGCGCCACGACGGCGGTGAAGAGCCTGGCCTTCGATTTGAAGTTCTGGAAGACCACCGGCTCGGTGACGCCGATGCGGGCGGCCACCTCGGAGACCTTGGCGCGCCCGTAGCCGTGTTCGGCGAAGACCTCGGTGGCGGCAGCCAGGATCGTGGCGCGGCGCTCGTCCGCGCTCAGGCGGGTCCGGCGCCGTGCGGTGGGTCGGGTCTCGCTGGGGTCGGGCTCGGTCACCCGATCATCCTAGGGGTTCTCTTGCCGAAGAACTTAGTCGCAACTAAGCTCGGGATTACTTAGTCCGAACTAAGTAGGGAGCGGGAGATGGCGCTCGGACGCCTGCTGCACGGAGACCCCCAGCACGACACCGACGGCACGGCCATCGGCCACGGCCGCGGCTACGAACTGTTCACCACCGTCGCCTTCGGCGGCCGCCGGGACCGGGTGTTCGCCCGGCTCGCCGCCCTCAGCGGCGCCCGGCCTGGCGACCGGGTGCTCGACGTGGGCTGCGGCACCGGCTACCTGACCCGGCGGATGGCCACCGCCGTCGCGCCCGACGGCACGGCTCTCGGCGTCGACCCCGCCGACCAGGTCGTCGACCACGCCCGGCGCCTCGCCGCCGCTCTGCCCGGCTGTACCTTCGAGCGCGGCATAGCGGAGGAACTGGCTGCTCCGGACGCCTCCTTCGACGTGGTCGTCAGCAGCCTGATGATCCACCACCTGCCCGCTGGGGTGAGGCCGCGGGCACTGGCGGAGATGTACCGGGTCTGCCGGCCGGGCGGGCGGCTGCTGGTCGCCGACTTCCGTCCTCCCGAGAGCCGGATCGGACGACACCTCGTCGGTGCCGCCACCGGACCGGCCATGGAACACAACCCGATCGACGAGCTGGACGGCCTGGTGCGGGACGCCGGATTCACCGGGGTCGGGGTCGGCGATCTGCGCCCGTGGATGCGCTACGTGACGGGCGTCCGGCCCGCCGAGCGTCAGGACCCCGCGTGAACCGGCCGCCGGGAGGCCACCGCGTCCTGCGGATCGTCGCCCTGCCGCTGGCAGTCGGCGGTCTCGCCGTCCATCTGTGGCTCGGCACGAAGGCCGGACTCGCCGTCGCAGGGGCAGGCCTGGCCGCACATCTCGTCGCCGCGTTCCTCGGGCGAAGGTGGCTCGAGCGGCGTGACCGCGCCATGTCCTGAGCGTCGTCCGCCGCGCCGCTCCTGATCGCCGGAGATCGGATGGTCACGACGTCGACCGAGAGCGAGGCGACCGCGAGCGAGGCGACCGCGGCCAGGACGCGGGTGAGGCCTTGAGCGCCGGTCGGCTTCCGAGCTGATCGGCGGTCATCTCGCGGCCTCCTGGACGGCCCGCTGGGCCGGGCCCGCCGCTCACGTCGGACGGATCGCGCGACACCGGTCGTGGTGGGCAGCGCGGTGCGTGACGGTTCTTCTACGATCGGCGCACCGGTGCTCCCAGAGACAGGGGTTGGTTCCGATGGCGGATTCCACCGCGGGCGTCGACCCGTCGAAGCCGAGCATCGCTCGGGTCTACGACTATCTGCTCGGCGGGAGGGACAACCACGCCGTCGACCGTGAGGTCGGCGACTACTTCATCAGGGACCTGCCCGGTTCGGTGGCGATCGCGTTCGCCAACCGCCGGGCGCTGATCCGCGCGGTGGGCGGCATGGCCGACGACGGCATCCGCCAGTTCGTCGACATGGGCAGCGGCCTGCCCACCACCGACAACGTGCACCAGGTCGCCCAGCGGCACAGCCCCGGCGCGCGCGTCGTCTACGTGGACGACGATCCGGTCGTGCTCGCTCACGGCCGTGCGCTGCTGGCCGTCGACGACCGCACCGCGATGGTCGAGGCCGATCTGCGCGAGCCGGAGGCGATCCGCGACCATCCCGATGTGGTGCGCCTGATCGACTTCGAGGAGCCGGTGGGACTCGTCTTCAGTGCCGTCCTGCACCACCTCGACGACGACGAACGGCCCGCCGACCTCGTGCGCTGGTGGGCGGACCGGGTGCCGCCCGGCAGCCGGGTCTACATCTCCCACTTCCGCTCCGGCGGGAACGAGGAGACCCGGCTCGCGCAGCAGAAGCTGCAGGACACCTTCGGCCGGGGCCGCTGGCGCACCGACGAGGAGATCACGGACCTGTTCGGTGGCCTGGAGCTGCTCGAACCGGGCCTGGTGAACTGCCCGCTGTGGCGGCCGGATCCCGCGCCGGGGGAGGAGGCCGCCCGAGCCGGGGCGGGGGCACGGGAGCTGACGGTGTGGGAACGGATGATCTCCTGCGCACTGTCCCGCAAGCCGTAGCAGCCCAACGCGCGCCGGGCGGGGATCCGCCCGGCGCCGGGCCCGCACACCGGGGCGACCCGGCCTACCTGCGGGTGTTCTTGACGTTGGGTTGGGTCTTCTGGTTGTAGATCTCCTTGCCGTCGGCGTCGTAGGCGTGGACGTAGGGGGCCGGGGGGAAGGAGGTGCGGTCGGGGCCGGTGGTGACGGCCGCCGCGTAGGCGAACGCGCCGCCCGCCATGACGGCGGGGTACTGCGTCGGGTCGTCGCCGTAGCTGATGGTGACCTTGGCGACGTCGGGCGTGTAGTGCCCGGCGCCCAGCGAGAGGTGCTGCCCGGCGCCGGTCGGTGTGCTGAAGCTGTCGAAGAACTCGATCAGGTGGCCGGCGCCCCACAGGCGGTCGTTGATGAACGTCGCGGGGACGGACTTGCTGGTGCCCTTGTTGCCCTTCGACTCGCACTGCACGTACTGGCCGGCGGAGTCGACGGCGATCACGACACCGTCGGTGTCCGTCGAGGCGACGGGAGTGCGGACCGCGATCACCGCGTGGTACTTCGACGCCTCCGAGCCCAGGCACGAACCCAGGATCCGGGCGACGGCCCCGGCCTCGATCGGAGTCGTCGCCGTACTGGTGACGGCGGGCGCAGCCGGGGCGGAAGGGGACGCCGACACGGAGGGGGTGCCGATGGGGGCTGCCCCCTGTTGTGGTTCCGGTGACCGTCGTGGTTCCGGTGAGTGCAACGCGGACGGGAGCGCCAGGCACAGGACCGCTGCGGTGCAGGCCGCGGTCGCGGCCAGGGCGTGCCGGCGGCGGCGGCGCCGGTCGGCGCGTCTGCGGATCTCCGCGGCGGGCAGGGACGGCGCGGACAACTGCGTGCCGAGCAGCCGCAGCCGGTCGCCGAGGGTGTCGTGGACGGGGTCAGACACGGAGCTTTCCTTCCTCGCTGGTCGGGGCCTGGTCGGCGAGTCTGGTCGCGAGCGCGGTCCGGCCGCGGGCGAGGCGGCTCTTGACGGCGCTGACGCTGGCACCGGTCTCGACCGCGACCTGCTCGACGGAGAGGTCGCACATGTGGTGCAGGACCAGGGCGCTCCGTTGTGCCTCGGGCAGGTCGCGGAGCGCGGTGACCAGCACGAGGTGCTCCTCGGTGGGCGGCTCGACGGTGGGTGGTTCCTGGCGGTGGTGGCGTCCGGCCAGGTGCAGGCCCCGGGCCAGACGCCGCCAGCGGGAGTGGGCCAGCCGCCGGGCCGTGGTCCGGATCCATGCCTCCGGGGCGTCGTCCGGGTCGAGGGTGCGCCGCCGGTCCCATGCACGGATGAAGGCCTCCTGGACCACGTCCTGCGCTTCGGACCAGTTGCCGGTGATCGCGTAGAGCTGCCCGGTCAGGCGGGAGAAGGACGCCGCGTAGAACGCGTCGAACTCCTGTGGCGTCATCAAGGGCCTCTCCTCCGGAGTGTCCGTCAGCTCGCGGCACGGCCGGTCCGCGAGGAGGCGGTCCTCGGCCGCGGCGGTGGAGCCGTGCGTCCTGGGTGGAGCCTCCCGCCCTGTACGCACGAGCGCCGTTGCGGGGTTGCGCCCACGAACTATGACCTGGATCACGTGTGCGGGGTGCGACCTGCCGGGCGTCAGGAGGCGTACAGGGGTGCCGGGCATCAACCGGACGCCCGCAGGAAAGGACACGGATTCATGCGCATCCGCCCGATCGTGCCTATCGCAGCCACCGCCGCAGTGGTCACCGCCGCAGTCATCGCGACCGCGGGGGGAATGGCCACCGCCGCAACCGGTACCCCCGCGCCCACCTCCACGGCGCACATCGAGCCTTCCGCTGCGGCGGCGTCCACAGCCCCCACTGCCTCCGGCAGCGGCTCGGCCGCGGCCTCACCCTCCGGCAGCCCCTCGGCGGCGACCGGTGTGACGGCAAGCCCGGCCGCTCCCGCCGTCACCAGTACGGCGACGACTCCGATCGATGCCGGGGCCGTCGCCCGGATCCTGGGTTCGTGCCTGGGCTCGGAGGCGTCGAAGTACCACGCGGTGATCGCGGTCCGCACTCCCGTCGCCGCGACGGACACCGACGGTGTCGTGATCGCCGTCGACTCCGCCGGCCAGTACGTGCAGTGCGAGTCGAAGGGCGACAAGGGCACGAGCATGTCCGTCCCCGCGACGTTCATCAACGACCGCCTGTGGGGCGCCGGCCACCTGATCGAGTTCTTCGACAGCTTCAGCACACCGACCGGCGCCGGGCAGCACCTCTCGCTGGGCGCCGGGCACTACACCCCCGGCGTCGCCAAGGTCACCATCAGCTACGGCGACGACCCGACGCAGTACCCGGCCGTCATGGCGGGCGGCGCGTTCGCCTACGCGGCGGCCGTCACCACCGGCCCCGACCGCACGTCCTTCCCCCCGGCCCCCTACGTCCACGCCTACGACGCCAACGGCAAGGAGATCTACAACCAGAAGACCCAACCCAACGTCAAGAACACCCGCAAGTAGCCGTAACCCCGGACGCCGAGACGGGCCCGGCTCCGCCCGGAGCCGGGCCCGTCTCGGCGTCTCGGGGCCACCGACGGGACGGCCCGGCCACGGCCGGTGCGCTCCGCACGCGCCGTGGCCGGGGGATGTCCGCTGGCGGGCGGCGGGCGGTGGCGGGCAGGATGCCGCCATGACGACGAGCGGAACCCCCGGGACGGCGGCCGGGGCGGTGCAGGAGCTGCGGGGGATCGCCCACGCGTGGGTCGACGGCCGCTACGCCGAGCTGGAGTCGCTGATCCAGGCCGCTGTCCGCGCCCTGTCCGCGGGCGTGGACACCCCGTCGCTGTGGTTGCTCGCCTGGCTGCTCAGCGGTGAGGAGGCCCAGGCCCCGGGGCTGTTCGACCGGGTGATGGACGAGCTCGGGTTCGGCTTCCGGCCGCCCGGGGGCGCCGGGGACTACTGGCAGGGCCGGCTGGCGCTCGCCCGGTGGTGGGCCGCCGAGATCGCCGGCGGGTGGCTCGACCCCGTCGAGGGGGCCTTGCTCATCGTCGAGAACGTGGCCGAGGCCTACGGGGCGTGCGAGGAGCTGGCACCCGTGGTCGACGCGGTGGCGGTCCACCTGGGCCGGGCCGGATCGCAGGCGCCCGCGGAGGAGATCGCCGCACACCTGACCCGGGCCGCCGGTGAACTCCTGGCCCGTATCCCGCCCCTGCGCGACGACGGGATCCCGGCCCGAGGGGCCGGCATGTGACGTCCCGTCACGAGCCCGGCGCAGTGGCCGGTCGTCGTTTCCCGGGCGGGGCAGGCCGACGCCGGCGCGTGACCGCCTGTCGGCATCGCGTCATCCTGTTCGTGTAGCGACGGTCACAAAGGGCGCGTCAAGGCCGCAGGTTCTGCGGCGCGGGGTCGTCCGGGCGAAGGATGTTCGGTTTCCGCGTGCAGGAATACCGGCGGACCGAATCTCTGGCTGATGTAGAAGATGCAACGACTTTCACGCGACCGGCTTGAATCGATCACTTTCGCTCCTCATTCCGATCACGAATCGGGGCTGTTCGCCCACGACTGGTAGGAATGATTCCGAGCGGGCCGATCGCCATCGGACGTCCTGACCAGCGCCGACGACGCGCCGGGCAGTCGACGTCGCCGACCGGTCCGCGAAGAACGGGGGGCACCGAAAGTTCTTCACACATTCCACCTGGGGGGCATTGCCATGTCCGAAATCACCACCGACCTCACCCGCCGACGGATGCTGCAAGGCGCCGTCGTCGCGACCGCCGTCGCCGCGGGCACGGTCGTCCTGGGCCTCACCGGCCCCACCGCGACACCCGCCGTCGGCGCCGACACGGCGGGCGGCGAGAGCTTCGACGAGGTCTTCCGCGGCCGCCGCATCCAGGGCATGCCGATGTCCGGCGACGGCCACCACGCGATGAGCGGCTACATGGTGCTGATCGACGGCCGGGAGCTGCACATGATGCGCAACGCGGACGGCACCTGGATCAGCGTCATCAACCACTACGAGACCTTCACCACGCCGCGGGCGTTGGTCCGGGCCGCCGTGAACTCCCTGGACGGCGCCGACCTGGCCCCGATCGCCGCCTGACTCCGGACCGCACAACGGCCTCCGCACAGACCACCCTCGAAGGAAGAACCATGGCAGTCCGCAAGAACCAGGCGACCATGACGGCCGCGGAGAAGCGCGCATTCGTCAACGCCGTCCTGGAACTCAAGCGCCGCGGCGCCTACGACGCGTTCGTCAGCACGCACAACGACTTCATCATGAGCGACACCGACACCACCGAGCGCACCGGTCACCGCTCGCCGTCCTTCCTGCCCTGGCACCGCAGCTTCCTGCTGCGCTTCGAGCGGGCGCTGCAGGCGATCGACGCCACCGTCACGCTGCCGTACTGGGACTGGACCACCGACCGCACCCCGGACTCCTCCCTCTGGGGCCCGGACTTCCTCGGCGGGGGCGGCGGCGCCACCGACGGCCGGGTGACCACGGGCCCGTTCGCGCAGAGCTCCGGCAACTGGACGCTCACCGTCAGGCCCGACTCCCGCAACTACCTGATCCGCCGGCTGGGCCAGAGCGGTCAGGGCCTGCCGACCAGGGCCGACGTGGACGCCGTGCTGGCGATGGCCACGTACGACGCCGCGCCGTTCAACAGTTCCAGCGCCGGCTTCCGCAACAACCTGGAGGGCTGGACGGGCGTCAACGTGCACAACCGGGTGCACGTCTGGGTCGGCGGCACCATGAGCACCGGGATGTCGCCCAACGACCCGGTGTTCTGGATGCACCACTGCATGATCGACCGCCTCTGGGCCGGCTGGCAGAGCCGCCACCCGGGCGAGGGCTACCAGCCCGTCCGCCGCACCAGGAACGTGGTCGCCCTGAACGACAGCATGAAGCCGTGGAACGACGTCACCCCGGCCGACCTGCTGGACCACACCAAGTTCTACACGTACGACACCGCGTACTGATCCGGCCGGCCCGGGTCGGGGGTCGGGGCAGTGGCCACTGCCCCGACCCCCGACCCGGGCCGGCCGGATCAGTACGCGGTGTCGTACGTGTAGAACTTGGTGTGGTCCAGCAGGTCGGCCGGGGTGACGTCGTTCCACGGCTTCATGCTGTCGTTCAGGGCGACCACGTTCCTGGTGCGGCGGACGGGCTGGTAGCCCTCGCCCGGGTGGCGGCTCTGCCAGCCGGCCCAGAGGCGGTCGATCATGCAGTGGTGCATCCAGAACACCGGGTCGTTGGGCGACATCCCGGTGCTCATGGTGCCGCCGACCCAGACGTGCACCCGGTTGTGCACGTTGACGCCCGTCCAGCCCTCCAGGTTGTTGCGGAAGCCGGCGCTGGAACTGTTGAACGGCGCGGCGTCGTACGTGGCCATCGCCAGCACGGCGTCCACGTCGGCCCTGGTCGGCAGGCCCTGACCGCTCTGGCCCAGCCGGCGGATCAGGTAGTTGCGGGAGTCGGGCCTGACGGTGAGCGTCCAGTTGCCGGAGCTCTGCGCGAACGGGCCCGTGGTCACCCGGCCGTCGGTGGCGCCGCCGCCCCCGCCGAGGAAGTCCGGGCCCCAGAGGGAGGAGTCCGGGGTGCGGTCGGTGGTCCAGTCCCAGTACGGCAGCGTGACGGTGGCGTCGATCGCCTGCAGCGCCCGCTCGAAGCGCAGCAGGAAGCTGCGGTGCCAGGGCAGGAAGGACGGCGAGCGGTGACCGGTGCGCTCGGTGGTGTCGGTGTCGCTCATGATGAAGTCGTTGTGCGTGCTGACGAACGCGTCGTAGGCGCCGCGGCGCTTGAGTTCCAGGACGGCGTTGACGAATGCGCGCTTCTCCGCGGCCGTCATGGTCGCCTGGTTCTTGCGGACTGCCATGGTTCTTCCTTCGAGGGTGGTCTGTGCGGAGGCCGTTGTGCGGTCCGGAGTCAGGCGGCGATCGGGGCCAGGTCGGCGCCGTCCAGGGAGTTCACGGCGGCCCGGACCAACGCCCGCGGCGTGGTGAAGGTCTCGTAGTGGTTGATGACGCTGATCCAGGTGCCGTCCGCGTTGCGCATCATGTGCAGCTCCCGGCCGTCGATCAGCACCATGTAGCCGCTCATCGCGTGGTGGCCGTCGCCGGACATCGGCATGCCCTGGATGCGGCGGCCGCGGAAGACCTCGTCGAAGCTCTCGCCGCCCGCCGTGTCGGCGCCGACGGCGGGTGTCGCGGTGGGGCCGGTGAGGCCCAGGACGACCGTGCCCGCGGCGACGGCGGTCGCGACGACGGCGCCTTGCAGCATCCGTCGGCGGGTGAGGTCGGTGGTGATTTCGGACATGGCAATGCCCCCCAGGTGGAATGTGTGAAGAACTTTCGGTGCCCCCCGTTCTTCGCGGACCGGTCGGCGACGTCGACTGCCCGGCGCGTCGTCGGCGCTGGTCAGGACGTCCGATGGCGATCGGCCCGCTCGGAATCATTCCTACCAGTCGTGGGCGAACAGCCCCGATTCGTGATCGGAATGAGGAGCGAAAGTGATCGATTCAAGCCGGTCGCGTGAAAGTCGTTGCATCTTCTACATCAGCCAGAGATTCGGTCCGCCGGTATTCCTGCACGCGGAAACCGAACATCCTTCGCCCGGACGACCCCGCGCCGCAGAACCTGCGGCCTTGACGCGCCCTTTGTGACCGTCGCTACACGAACAGGATGACGCGATGCCGACAGGCGGTCACGCGCCGGCGTCGGCCTGCCCCGCCCGGGAAACGACGACCGGCCACTGCGCCGGGCTCGTGACGGGACGTCACATGCCGGCCCCTCGGGCCGGGATCCCGTCGTCGCGCAGGGGCGGGATACGGGCCAGGAGTTCACCGGCGGCCCGGGTCAGGTGTGCGGCGATCTCCTCCGCGGGCGCCTGCGATCCGGCCCGGCCCAGGTGGACCGCCACCGCGTCGACCACGGGTGCCAGCTCCTCGCACGCCCCGTAGGCCTCGGCCACGTTCTCGACGATGAGCAAGGCCCCCTCGACGGGGTCGAGCCACCCGCCGGCGATCTCGGCGGCCCACCACCGGGCGAGCGCCAGCCGGCCCTGCCAGTAGTCCCCGGCGCCCCCGGGCGGCCGGAAGCCGAACCCGAGCTCGTCCATCACCCGGTCGAACAGCCCCGGGGCCTGGGCCTCCTCACCGCTGAGCAGCCAGGCGAGCAACCACAGCGACGGGGTGTCCACGCCCGCGGACAGGGCGCGGACAGCGGCCTGGATCAGCGACTCCAGCTCGGCGTAGCGGCCGTCGACCCACGCGTGGGCGATCCCCCGCAGCTCCTGCACCGCCCCGGCCGCCGTCCCGGGGGTTCCGCTCGTCGTCATGGCGGCATCCTGCCCGCCACCGCCCGCCGCCCGCCAGCGGACATCCCCCGGCCACGGCGCGTGCGGAGCGCACCGGCCGTGGCCGGGCCGTCCCGTCGGTGGCCCCGAGACGCCGAGACGGGCCCGGCTCCGGGCGGAGCCGGGCCCGTCTCGGCGTCCGGGGTTACGGCTACTTGCGGGTGTTCTTGACGTTGGGTTGGGTCTTCTGGTTGTAGATCTCCTTGCCGTTGGCGTCGTAGGCGTGGACGTAGGGGGCCGGGGGGAAGGACGTGCGGTCGGGGCCGGTGGTGACGGCCGCCGCGTAGGCGAACGCGCCGCCCGCCATGACGGCCGGGTACTGCGTCGGGTCGTCGCCGTAGCTGATGGTGACCTTGGCGACGCCGGGGGTGTAGTGCCCGGCGCCCAGCGAGAGGTGCTGCCCGGCGCCGGTCGGTGTGCTGAAGCTGTCGAAGAACTCGATCAGGTGGCCGGCGCCCCACAGGCGGTCGTTGATGAACGTCGCGGGGACGGACATGCTCGTGCCCTTGTCGCCCTTCGACTCG
Organism: Kitasatospora sp. NPDC101176; assembly: GCF_044768035.1. NCBI lineage: Bacteria > Bacillati > Actinomycetota > Actinomycetes > Kitasatosporales > Streptomycetaceae > Kitasatospora > Kitasatospora sp. NPDC101176. The sequence goes on along the minus strand of NZ_JBIWPA010000026.1, from coordinate 60,016 downwards.
CACTGCACGTACTGGCCGGCGGAGTCGACGGCGATCACGACACCGTCGGTGTCCGTCGCGGCGACGGGAGTGCGGACCGCGATCACCGCGTGGTACTTCGACGCCTCCGAGCCCAGGCACGAACCCAGGATCCGGGCGACGGCCCCGGCATCGATCGGAGTCGTCGCCGTACTGGTGACGGCGGGAGCGGCCGGGCTTGCCGTCACACCGGTCGCCGCCGAGGGGCTGCCGGAGGGTGAGGCCGCGGCCGAGCCGCTGCCGGAGGCAGTGGGGGCTGTGGACGCCGCCGCAGCGGAAGGCTCGATGTGCGCCGTGGAGGTGGGCGCGGGGGTACCGGTTGCGGCGGTGGCCATTCCCCCCGCGGTCGCGATGACTGCGGCGGTGACCACTGCGGCGGTGGCTGCGATAGGCACGATCGGGCGGATGCGCATGAATCCGTGTCCTTTCCTGCGGGCGTCCGGTTGATGCCCGGCACCCCTGTACGCCTCCTGACGCCCGGCAGGTCGCACCCCGCACACGTGATCCAGGTCATAGTTCGTGGGCGCAACCCCGCAACGGCGCTCGTGCGTACAGGGCGGGAGGCTCCACCCAGGACGCACGGCTCCACCGCCGCGGCCGAGGACCGCCTCCTCGCGGACCGGCCGTGCCGCGAGCTGACGGACACTCCGGAGGAGAGGCCCTTGATGACGCCACAGGAGTTCGACGCGTTCTACGCGGCGTCCTTCTCCCGCCTGACCGGGCAGCTCTACGCGATCACCGGCAACTGGTCCGAAGCGCAGGACGTGGTCCAGGAGGCCTTCATCCGTGCATGGGACCGGCGGCGCACCCTCGACCCGGACGACGCCCCGGAGGCATGGATCCGGACCACGGCCCGGCGGCTGGCCCACTCCCGCTGGCGGCGTCTGGCCCGGGGCCTGCACCTGGCCGGACGCCACCACCGCCAGGAACCACCCACCGTCGAGCCGCCCACCGAGGAGCACCTCGTGCTGGTCACCGCGCTCCGCGACCTGCCCGAGGCACAACGGAGCGCCCTGGTCCTGCACCACATGTGCGACCTCTCCGTCGAGCAGGTCGCGGTCGAGACCGGTGCCAGCGTCAGCGCCGTCAAGAGCCGCCTCGCCCGCGGCCGGACCGCGCTCGCGACCAGACTCGCCGACCAGGCCCCGACCAGCGAGGAAGGAAAGCTCCGTGTCTGACCCCGTCCACGACACCCTCGGCGACCGGCTGCGGCTGCTCGGCACGCAGTTGTCCGCGCCGTCCCTGCCCGCCGCGGAGATCCGCAGACGCGCCGACCGGCGCCGCCGCCGCCGGCACGCCCTGGCCGCGACCGCGGCCTGCACCGCAGCGGTCCTGTGCCTGGCGCTCCCGTCCGCGTTGCACTCACCGGAACCACGACGGTCACCGGAACCACAACAGGGGGCAGCCCCCATCGGCACCCCCTCCGTGTCGGCGTCCCCTTCCGCCCCGGCTGCGCCCGCCGTCACCAGTACGGCGACGACTCCGATCGAGGCCGGGGCCGTCGCCCGGATCCTGGGTTCGTGCCTGGGCTCGGAGGCGTCGAAGTACCACGCGGTGATCGCGGTCCGCACTCCCGTCGCCTCGACGGACACCGACGGTGTCGTGATCGCCGTCGACTCCGCCGGCCAGTACGTGCAGTGCGAGTCGAAGGGCAACAAGGGCACCAGCAAGTCCGTCCCCGCGACGTTCATCAACGACCGCCTGTGGGGCGCCGGCCACCTGATCGAGTTCTTCGACAGCTTCAGCACACCGACCGGCGCCGGGCAGCACCTCTCGCTGGGCGCCGGGCACTACACGCCCGACGTCGCCAAGGTCACCATCAGCTACGGCGACGACCCGACGCAGTACCCCGCCGTCATGGCGGGCGGCGCGTTCGCCTACGCGGCGGCCGTCACCACCGGCCCCGACCGCACCTCCTTCCCCCCGGCCCCCTACGTCCACGCCTACGACGCCGACGGCAAGGAGATCTACAACCAGAAGACCCAACCCAACGTCAAGAACACCCGCAGGTAGGCCGGGTCGCCCCGGTGTGCGGGCCCGGCGCCGGGCGGATCCCCGCCCGGCGCGCGTTGGGCTGCTACGGCTTGCGGGACAGTGCGCAGGAGATCATCCGTTCCCACACCGTCAGCTCCCGTGCCCCCGCCCCGGCTCGGGCGGCCTCCTCCCCCGGCGCGGGATCCGGCCGCCACAGCGGGCAGTTCACCAGGCCCGGTTCGAGCAGCTCCAGGCCACCGAACAGGTCCGTGATCTCCTCGTCGGTGCGCCAGCGGCCCCGGCCGAAGGTGTCCTGCAGCTTCTGCTGCGCGAGCCGGGTCTCCTCGTTCCCGCCGGAGCGGAAGTGGGAGATGTAGACCCGGCTGCCGGGCGGCACCCGGTCCGCCCACCAGCGCACGAGGTCGGCGGGCCGTTCGTCGTCGTCGAGGTGGTGCAGGACGGCACTGAAGACGAGTCCCACCGGCTCCTCGAAGTCGATCAGGCGCACCACATCGGGATGGTCGCGGATCGCCTCCGGCTCGCGCAGATCGGCCTCGACCATCGCGGTGCGGTCGTCGACGGCCAGCAGCGCACGGCCGTGAGCGAGCACGACCGGATCGTCGTCCACGTAGACGACGCGCGCGCCGGGGCTGTGCCGCTGGGCGACCTGGTGCACGTTGTCGGTGGTGGGCAGGCCGCTGCCCATGTCGACGAACTGGCGGATGCCGTCGTCGGCCATGCCGCCCACCGCGCGGATCAGCGCCCGGCGGTTGGCGAACGCGATCGCCACCGAACCGGGCAGGTCCCTGATGAAGTAGTCGCCGACCTCACGGTCGACGGCGTGGTTGTCCCTCCCGCCGAGCAGATAGTCGTAGACCCGAGCGATGCTCGGCTTCGACGGGTCGACGCCCGCGGTGGAATCCGCCATCGGAACCAACCCCTGTCTCTGGGAGCACCGGTGCGCCGATCGTAGAAGAACCGTCACGCACCGCGCTGCCCACCACGACCGGTGTCGCGCGATCCGTCCGACGTGAGCGGCGGGCCCGGCCCAGCGGGCCGTCCAGGAGGCCGCGAGATGACCGCCGATCAGCTCGGAAGCCGACCGGCGCTCAAGGCCTCACCCGCGTCCTGGCCGCGGTCGCCTCGCTCGCGGTCGCCTCGCTCTCGGTCGACGTCGTGACCATCCGATCTCCGGCGATCAGGAGCGGCGCGGCGGACGACGCTCAGGACATGGCGCGGTCACGCCGCTCGAGCCACCTTCGCCCGAGGAACGCGGCGACGAGATGTGCGGCCAGGCCTGCCCCTGCGACGGCGAGTCCGGCCTTCGTGCCGAGCCACAGATGGACGGCGAGACCGCCGACTGCCAGCGGCAGGGCGACGATCCGCAGGACGCGGTGGCCTCCCGGCGGCCGGTTCACGCGGGGTCCTGACGCTCGGCGGGCCGGACGCCCGTCACGTAGCGCATCCACGGGCGCAGATCGCCGACCCCGACCCCGGTGAATCCGGCGTCCCGCACCAGGCCGTCCAGCTCGTCGATCGGGTTGTGTTCCATGGCCGGTCCGGTGGCGGCACCGACGAGGTGTCGTCCGATCCGGCTCTCGGGAGGACGGAAGTCGGCGACCAGCAGCCGCCCGCCCGGCCGGCAGACCCGGTACATCTCCGCCAGTGCCCGCGGCCTCACCCCAGCGGGCAGGTGGTGGATCATCAGGCTGCTGACGACCACGTCGAAGGAGGCGTCCGGAGCAGCCAGTTCCTCCGCTATGCCGCGCTCGAAGGTACAGCCGGGCAGAGCGGCGGCGAGGCGCCGGGCGTGGTCGACGACCTGGTCGGCGGGGTCGACGCCGAGAGCCGTGCCGTCGGGCGCGACGGCGGTGGCCATCCGCCGGGTCAGGTAGCCGGTGCCGCAGCCCACGTCGAGCACCCGGTCGCCAGGCCGGGCGCCGCTGAGGGCGGCGAGCCGGGCGAACACCCGGTCCCGGCGGCCGCCGAAGGCGACGGTGGTGAACAGTTCGTAGCCGCGGCCGTGGCCGATGGCCGTGCCGTCGGTGTCGTGCTGGGGGTCTCCGTGCAGCAGGCGTCCGAGCGCCATCTCCCGCTCCCTACTTAGTTCGGACTAAGTAATCCCGAGCTTAGTTGCGACTAAGTTCTTCGGCAAGAGAACCCCTAGGATGATCGGGTGACCGAGCCCGACCCCAGCGAGACCCGACCCACCGCACGGCGCCGGACCCGCCTGAGCGCGGACGAGCGCCGCGCCACGATCCTGGCTGCCGCCACCGAGGTCTTCGCCGAACACGGCTACGGGCGCGCCAAGGTCTCCGAGGTGGCCGCCCGCATCGGCGTCACCGAGCCGGTGGTCTTCCAGAACTTCAAATCGAAGGCCAGGCTCTTCACCGCCGTCGTGGCGCACGCCGCCGACCTCGTCTGCACCGAACTGGCCGCGGCCGCCGGCTCCGGCGTCCCGGTGTCCGCCCTGCTCACCGGGCTCACCGCACCCGAGCACCTCGACCGGTTGCACGCACGGGGAGCGATCGGCGTGCTGTTCGCCGACTCGGTCGCGGCCACCGCCGAACCATCCGTCGCCGAGGCAGGACAGACGGCCGTGCGCCGGATCGCCGAGTCCCTCGCCGCGCTGCTCCGCCGGGGCCAGGCCGACGGAGAGCTCCGCGCCGGCACCGACCCCGATGCGGCGGCCTGGCTGCTGATCTCACTGATCTCCGCCCGACCGCTTCGTCTCGCCGCCCTACCCGAGGCCTCCCGGGCTCACATCGAACGCGAACTGGCCGCCATGGCAGCGCAATTGATCGCCCCGCCGGCAGGCTGACGCCCGCCCCGGCCACGGGGCTCACGGCACCCCCGCGCGGGCGCCGACGCCCACCCTCCGGCACCTTCCGACGGACGGAACCGCCGGAGTACGACCGGGAGCGGGCCTCGTGAGCGGCGTCCGGGCGGATCCGTGTAGGGTCGGCGGCTGATCAGGCTCAGCCGGACCGTCTGGGGGCGGGAATGCTTTTCGGCGCGAACAGGAACCGCCCGGCGGAAGCCCCCGTCGAGCCCGTGGGCTGGGAACGGGTCAGGGAGTTCGTGGTCGGCGACGTCGAACGGCCTGCCACTCCCACGCGCAACCGCATCACGCGGGGCCCCCGCGCCGTCCGCGTGGCCAAGCGCGGCACGAACGACCGCGTCCTCGCCCCGTGCGCGTACGTGGCCATGTCGGACCTGCCGCTACCGGTGTCGGCTCCCCCTGCCCGCGGTCCTGAGCTCGCCCTCTTCGAAGACCGCGACGCCACCCGTCTACTCTGCTACGTCGGCGAACCGCAGGAGGTCGCCGGCGAGCGACACCACCCCGTCCACGACGGCCAGGGGCAGCTCATCGGGACCCTTCGCCGCGTTCCGCCCAGGCGTCCTTTCCGCCACACCTGGGCCATCGACCAACCGGACCACCCCACCATCGTCGGCCGGAACGAGTGGATCGCGGGCGGCTCGCCGAAGGACGCGCTCGCGCGGGCGGCCGGCCGGTTCGCGGTCGGTGTCCTCGGAGCCGTCGCCGACCTCGGAGCCGACGGCGGGGACCACCCCGCCAAGCCGCGCACCCTGGAATGGCGTGCCGACGGCGTGGTAGTGATGCTCTCCGAAGGAAGCGAGAAGGTCACCGTCAAGGCGGAGTGGATCGACCGCCGCCTGGCGTTCGCCTTCGCGCTCCTGGGAGACCGCTGAGACGGGCCTCGCCCCACGGACGAGGATCCGCGCCGCGGCTGCGGCGATGGGCGCGCCGATCCTCGCCGAGGAAATGCCCGCACTCACCTCCGCCGGGCCGGCGGAGCGAGCCGGCCACCGTCCTCCGCGGACTCCTCACCGCCTGCGCGGTGATCGCCGTCGCGGCGGCAGGTCCTGCTCGCCGGATCGCCACATCGGCCCCGCCACGGGAGCTCGCAGCGGTGCTGCTCGGGCCCGCCCGGCTCGGCAGCCCGACCGCCGGACAATCCGGGGGCAGACCCGGCCTTGAACGTCACCCCGCCCGGCGAGGCCGTCTTCGCCGAACCCGGTACCACGCTCGGCCCGGTCACCATGGAGGGCGTCCTCAAAGAGCTCGTGGGCCCCGCACCGGCCGCACGCTGACCCCGACCCAAGTCCTCGGCCCCTGCCCCGCGGGGGTCTCGGGCGCTCCGGCCCCTCGCACCTGGGCCGTCCCGTCCGCAGCGGATCAGCGGTGTTCGGGGTTCTCGAAGTCGAAGCGGCAGCCGGCGTCCCATTCGGAGCGCTGGTTGCCGTGGGCGGGGATGCCACCGGCGTCCTTCAGCAGCCTGGCCAGGTGGAGCTGGTTCCAGGTCATGAAGGTGGTGTTGCGGTTGGTGAAGTCGTTGTCCGGGCCGCCGGAGCCCTCGTCGAGGTAGGACGGACCGGGGCCGGCCTCGCCGACCCAGCCGGCGTCGGCCTGCGGGGGGATCGTGTAGCCCAGGTGCTGGAGGCTGTAGAGCACGTTCATCGCGCAGTGCTTGGCGCCGTCCTCGTTGCCGGTGATCAGACAGCCGCCGACCCGGCCGTAGTAGGCGTACTGGCCCTCGGAGTTGAGGATCGACGAGCAGGCGTACAGCCGCTCGACGACCTGCTTCATGACGGAGGAGTTGTCGCCGAGCCAGACCGGCCCGGCGAGGGTGAGGATGTCGGCGGCCATCACCTTGGAGTAGATGACGGGCCACTCGTCGGTGTCCCAGCCGTGTTCGGTCATGTCGGGCCAGACGCCGGTGGCGATGTCGAGGTCGACGGCCCGGAGGACCTCGACCTCGACGCCCTGGCGTTCGAGGATGCCGGTGCTGACGTCTATCAGGCCCTGGGTGTGGCTGCGTTCCGGGGAGCGCTTGAGGGTGCAGTTGATCACCAGGGCGCGAAGGTCGGCGTACGACGTCGTCGGGTCCGGCACGGGTTCCTCCCACGTGGTCCGGGAGCCGGGCGGGTCGCGGACTCCCCGTACAGCTGACCAGCCCGGCGGCGCGGGCGCGCGCCGGGCTGGTCCGGTCGCCTGACGGTCGACGCGGTCAGGTGCCCCGGTACCAGCTCAGGACGAACGTGGTCATCGCGAAGGCCGCGAGGCCGAGGGCGCCGGGATCGGCGATGGTCGTGGGTGCCGCCGGAGGGGTCGGCGGAGCCGGCGGTTTCGGGGGGAGCACGGAGCCCGGATCGGTCCTGCCGGTACCCGCCACGACGACTCCTCTCCACGGCGTGCCCGACCGCGCCGCCCGCCCGTGTCCTTCCGGCGGGCACGGCGCCCCCGGGTTCGCCGTGGCGTGCCTCGGGCACCCGCTCATCGGCGGCCGTGCTTCCGGGCCGGGACCGTTCCCCGGCGCGGAAGCCCGTCGCACCGCTCGCGTCTTTCCGGTCTGCGGACGCTCAATCCGACCGGCCGACCGGCTGGACGAGCGAGCCGCGCCGCTGCCCGGGCCGAGCGGCTCCTCCGGCCGGACGTCCTGCGAGTCAGCCTTCCGTGCTCGGCCCTGCGGCCGCCGTCCCAGCAGTCCCGGACGGGCCGGCCAGGGTGACGGGCAGGCCGGCCTCGATGCGGCTCAGCAGGCGGCCGCCGTGGACGCCGGGCGCGTCGAAGCCGCGCAGCTCGTCCGGGTCCTCCCCGGTGCCGGTGGTCAGGACCTCGGGCACGAGCACCGTCGCGGCGTCGACCGGCGGCCCGCCGGCGGAGGGGGCGAGGTAGGCGGGCGCGAGCACCGGACCGTGCAGGATGCCCTCGACCAGGTCGGGGGCGAACTCGGCGGACAGCACCGTGACCCGGGCGTGCAGGTCGCCGTGGAGCATCACGAGCTTGTCGGTCATGTTGCCGACGAAGGCCTCGACGTGGACGTCCCCGCGGACGAGGAGCTTGGCGTCGCCCTCCAGGTAGACGGCGGCGGCCCTGAGGTCCCCGAGGACGATCAGCGCCGGGCAGCCGTCGTCGGTGTTGAGGACGGCACCGGTGACGGCGAGGTCGCCGTCGACGACGTAGCCGGTGCCGTCCGGCTCCGCGGCGTCGAGGTCAAGGTGACCGTCGACCGTCAAATCGCCGGAGTGGACGTCGTACTCCTCCTCGTAGAGGTTCTCGTAGGAGGAGACGGGCAGCCCGCGGCGCTCGAAGAGGGCGACCGCCTCGTCCCAACTGTGGCTCGTGGTGGTGATGTTCATGGGCCGAACTGTGTCATGCGGCACTGTCAGCCAGGACCTCGGGACGGCCGCCGGTGGCCGGCCGGCACCGTGCGCGTCCGGTCCGCCGGGTGCCGGTGGAGGAGCCGGCCGCCGCGGGGGTGACGGCCCGGGTGTCCACGCCCGCCCGCGGGCCGGGCTGACCCCACCCGTGACCCCGGCCGCCGGGGCTCGTCCGGGTGAGAGGCATCAGCCGCCGAGCAGCGGGATGGCGGCGAAGTCGTGGTCCTGCCAGAGCAGTCGGGAGGCCTCCTCCGGGTAGGGGGCGACGGCCGGGTGCGCGTCGAGGAGCTGGACGAGGCGCCGCCCGGGCTCGTGGGCGGGCCAGCCCGGGTCCCCGTCGGTCGCGAAGGCCGTCCAGGCGGTGCGCATCCGCGCGGAGAGCTCCTCCGCCTCCGGCGAGGGGGTGTCGCCGATCAGCAACGCGGGTTGGCCGCTGCTCAGGTTGCCGAAGACGAGCGGGACGTCGAGGCCGTGGCAGGCGCCGAGGATCCCGCCGAGGCCGGGGGCGGGCCAGGTGAGCTCGTAGAGGAACGTCCGCCCGCCGGCGGCGGCGTGCGCCCGGGCGAGGTGGAGGGTCGGCATGCGGAACAGCCAGTCGGCGTTGACCAGTTCGTAGAGTTCCTCGGGGCCGGCCGCCGGGTGGGCGGCCCGGTGGCGGCGGGCGCCGTCCGGGCCGGGGGCGAGCATCCGCAGGGCGGTCTCGGCCTGTTCCTCGGTGACCTGGCCGAGCACGCCGTCGATCAGGCTGAACAGCCGGTGTTCGTCGCGGGTGTGGCCGACGAGGAGGTCGACGTCCGCGGCGGTGCCGGTGGGGGCACCGGTGGCGAGGGCCTGCCAGGGGGTGGCGGGCAGGACGTCGCCGTCGACGACGGGGGCGAACGGGATCGGCCGGTGGGTGATCGGGCCCCAGCGGTCCGCCCACCGGCCGATCTTCGCGGAGACGGCGTCGCCCGCGGCGGGCAGCCGGGCCGGGTCGACGGTGGACAGGTCGGCCACCGTGGGCCGCAGTCCCAGTTCGGCGGCGCAGGCGGCGGCGACGTCGGCGGCCAGCTCGGGCGTGAGGAACGTCCCCGGCACGCTCTGCGCGACGGCCCGGCGGAAGAGTCCGGCCGCCCGCGGCATCGCCAGCAGAGCGGCGACCGAGCCGCCGCCCGCCGACTGGCCGGCGACCGTGACCCGCGACGGGTCGCCACCGAAGGCCCGGACGTTGTCGTGGACCCAGCGCAGGGCGGCGAGCTGGTCGAGCAGACCGCGGTTGGCGGGGGCGCCCTCGATCTGCGCGAAGCCCTCCAGGCCCAGCCGGTAGTTGAGCGTGACCACGACGAGGCCGCCCGCGGCCAGCCGGCCGCCGTCGAACTCGGGCAGCGCGGAGGAGCCGATCACGTAGCCGCCGCCGGGGATCCACACCAGCACCGGGAGGCCCGCGCCCGGGCCCGGGTCGGGCGACCAGACGTTGACCGTCAGCCAGTCACCGTCCGCGGCCGGATCGGCGGGGCCGTCCGTGCCGAGCACTCCGGCCTGGGGCGGTGGCGGGCCGTACGCCTCGGCCGCCCGCACGCCGGCCCACCCGCGGACGGGCTGCGGTGCGGCGAAGCGCAGCGCCCCGACCGGCGGCTCGGCGAACGGGACGCCGCGGAAGACCGCGAGCCCCGCTTCCCAGGTGCCGCGCAGCGCACCCGCGGTGGTGCGGGCCTCCGGTGCGGGCGTGGACTCGGACGGGCTGGCTGTGGAGGCGGTCACGACGACGTCCCTTCCGGCGGATCCGGCTGGTGCGGCCGATCCGGACCGAGACGCGCCGGTCCGGTCCGGTCCGGTCCGGTCCGGTCCGGTCCGGTCCGGTTCGGGCAACCGGGTCGGCACCGGACGACGAAGGGCCCGGCCGCCCGCTCCGCGGATCATCGCACCGGATCGGCGGTCGGGCCACTGGTTTTGGGGACGGCCGCGGGCGGCGGGGCGGGCGGGCGCCCTAGCGGCGGGACAGGCGGGCAGGCGCCGTGGCGGCCGGGCTTCGGCGGGTGCGGCAGGCGGGCGACGACGACCGGGCTTCGGCGCCGGGGGCGCACACGACGGAGGGCGGGGCGTCCGCCGGAAACCGCCGCGGTGACGCCCCGCCCCTCCGCCCGCCTGCGCCGCCGCAGCGGGTCCGGTCAGGCCGCGGCCGTGGTGGGCGTGCGGCGGGCCAGCGCGTCGGAGGCCTTGGCCGTGGCGTAGAGCGAGACGACCAGGGCGACGACCAGGGCGGCCCCGCCGGCGAACACCGTGGTGGAGGAGACGGCCTTGGCGCTGCCGGCCTCGGTGCGGGCCGAGCCCGAGATGAAGGGCATGACGGCGAGCACGGCGACGCCGAGCGCGACCTCGCCCCACACGACCAGCGGGAAGTGCCGCAGGGTCAGGTGCAGCAGCGAGCTCTGGTCGTCGGCCCGGCGGGCCTGGACGATCCGCGGCATCAGGCGGAACTGGTTGAAGGCTCCGGCGGCGACGAGGCCGAGGACCAGCAGGACCTTGACGGACAGGGCGATGCCGTAGCCGGTGGTCCACAGCTGGGAGACCGCGCCGACGTGCTTCCAGCTCAGCCAGAGGCCCGACACGGTGACCGCGCCGACGCAGACCATGGCGACCAGGCTGAACCGGCGCCACACGTCGGCCCAGAGCAGTCCGGCGCCGTCGCCGAGCCGGCCGCGGGTGCCGGCCAGGGCGACCAGGAGGGCGAGGCCGCCGAGCCAGACCACGCCGGAGACGATGTGGGTCTGGTCGAAGACGAGGTCCAGCCAGCGGTCGAGGTCGGCGGGCTTGGTGGCCGGGACGGCGCCGATCAGGGTGACGGCGAGCGAGAGCGGCAGCGCGAGGAGGGCGACGGCGTCGACGTGCCGGCGGACGGCCGGGACGAACAGGGACGTCAGGGCGGCGGCCGTCACCACCAGGACCGCGTTCTGCACCAGGTAGACGGTGCCCTGGGCGATCCAGGCGCCCTTGGCGGCGGGGGCCTGCAGGAAGTCCAGGATCCGGTCGGGCACGAGGGCGTCACCGAAGGGCATCCCCTTGCCGGCGCGTGCCACCCGGGCCGCGAGCTGGAAGTACCCGGCGACCAGCAGCACCACGCCCGCCCAGGCGAGGTAGGCCGCGGTTCTTCTTCGCAGCACCACCGTGTCCTCGGGGCGTGTCTGCGGCGCGCGCAGCGCGGGGCGGACGGTGGTGGCGTAGGTGACGGTGGCACCGATGGCCCCGCTGAGGCCGAGGAAGTAGCCGGTCTTGCTGAGGATCCGCCAGGCCTGGGGCATGACGTATCCGGCCGTGGTCGCGGCCAGGGAGGCAGTGTGCATGAGGTAAGGCTAACCTAAATATGCACGCTCGAGAACACCCCGTCGACCACGGTGAGCAACCATCGCCGTCTCGCGAGCTCCCCGCCACGCCACCCGCGATCCCGACGTTTCGGCTGGTGAGACAGCCGGGGCGGCTGTGACACCAGCGTGCCGGGCGGGCGTGACGGCGGGGACGGCCGCGCCTCACCGCCACGCTCCGTACACGAAACGGCGATGGCGCCGGACCGGCCGTCCGACGCCACCACCGCTCGCATCAGGCCTGCGGAGTGCGCCCCGCACCGGAGGCCGGGCGGCCGGAATAGCGGGCGGTGGCCCCGTCGTTCCCAACAGTCGATCAGAACCACGGCGAACCACGCTCCCTGTCGGCCCCGTGCCGCAGACTGAGGCCGAACACTCGGCAGACCGAAGGATGAGCCCCATGACTGACCGGCCCTTGACCCTGATGGCCGTGCACGCCCACCCCGACGACGAGGCCACCGGCACGGGCGGTGTGCTCGCCCGCTACGCGGCCGAGGGCATCCGCACGGTGCTCGTCACCTGTACCGACGGCGCCTGCGGAGACGGTCCGGGGGGCGTCAAGCCCGGCGAGGCCGGGCACGACCCGGCGGCCGTCGCCGCGATGCGCCGTCAGGAGCTGGAGGCCAGCTGCGAGGTCCTCGAGGTCGGCCACCTGGAACTGCTCGAGTACGGCGACTCCGGGATGATGGGCTGGCCCGCCAACGACGCGCCCGGCTCGTTCTGGACGACGCCGGTGGACGAGGCGGCGGCCCGCCTGGCCGACCTGATGCGGAAGTACCAACCCGACGTGGTCGTGACGTACGACGAGAACGGCTTCTACGGCCACCCCGACCACATCCAGGCCAACCGCATCACGACGCGGGCGCTGGAGCTGGTCGGCACGGCTCCGAAGGTGTACTGGACGACGGCGCCGCGCTCGATGATGGCGAAGTTCGGGGAGGTCATGCGCGAGCTCGGCGGGGAGTGGGAGGAGCCGGGCAGCGAGGGGTCGGAGCTGCCCGAGATCGGCCTCCCCGACGAGGAGATCACCACCTGGGTGGACGCCACCGGGTTCGGCGGCCAGAAGTACGACGCGCTGGCCGCGCACGCCAGCCAGGGCGAGAACATCTTCTTCCTGAAGATGGGCAAGGAGAAGTTCACCCAGCTGATGGGTGTGGAGACCTTCGTCCGGGTGCACGACACCACCGACGCGGAACTGCCCGAGAACGACCTCTTCGCCGGCCTGCGCTGAACGACCCGCCACCCGGGCCACGGCGCCGCCCTCCGGTCACGGCCAGCCCGTCGGCCTCGCCGTCGCCGTGGCCCGGGCGGCGGCGATCGCGGCACAGGAGCGCCGGACCTCCTCCGCCGCCCAGCCGGCGGGCAGCGGCCCCTGGGCCCGGAGGGCGGCGGCCCGCCGCTGGAGGTCGCGGAGCGCCCCGCCCTGGGCGCTGGACAGACCCATCTCCTGGTAGTCGCCGAGGTCGGTGCCGCCGTCGAGGGCGGTCTGCAGCCAGGGCCCGATGCTCAGCACGCAGTCCGCCACGGGGTCGGCCGACGGGACCGCCCCTGCGGCGGACGGCGACGCCGTGGCGGGCGGCACGGTGGCGCGTGCGGCGGTCGGCGGTCCGCCGCACGCCGCGGCCATGGCCGGCCCCACCACCAGCCCCGTCAGGCCTGTCAGGCCTGTCAGCCCCAGGCCCCGCAAGCCCTGCAGGCCCCGCAGACCGACCAGCCCCGTAGCACCCGGCAGGCCAGTCGGACCCGCGCCCGTCGAGCCCGCCCCGAGCCGTCTCCCCATGCGCGCATTGTGGCGCCCTCCGGCCGGCCGCACCAGGGGCCGACCGTGCCCGCCACCCCGCCCACCCGGTCGGCCGACCGGCCGTCACCCCGCCCACCTGCGCCGTTGGCCCGTTAATCGGTGGCCGGGCGTTCTCCCCCGCTCCTACAGTGTCGGCGGATCAACCACCTTCCAAGGAGCCGGGCATGCGCGTGCACTACCCTCGGACGCCGCACCTGCCCTGGTCCCCGGGGGCGGCGGCGGACGACGTCCGCAGCGGCGACCTCTCCGGGCTGACGGGCGCGGAGGTCGTCGTCACCGAGAAGCTCGACGGCGAGAACACCACGCTCTACCGGGACGGCCTGCACGCCCGTTCGCTGGACTCGGCGCACCACCCCTCCCGTGCCTGGGTGAAGGGCCTGCAGGGCCGGATCGGCCCGCGGATCCCGGCCGGCTGGCGGATCTGCGGGGAGAACCTGTTCGCCCGGCACTCGATCCCGTACACCGACCTGGAGAGCTGGTTCCACGGCTTCTCGGTCTGGACCGACCGGGACGTCTGCCTCGGCTGGGACGACACCGTCCGCTTCCTGCGCCGCCTCGGCGTGCCGGCACCGCGGGTGCTCTGGCGCGGCCGGTACGACGAACGGGCCCTGCGGGCGCTGCGGTTGGACCTCGACCGCCAGGAGGGCTACGTGGTGCGGACCACCGCGGGCTTCCCCCGGGCGGAGTTCGGGCGGCGGGTCGCCAAGTGGGTGCGGCCGCAGCACGTGCGGACCGACACGCACTGGATGCACGCCGCCGTCGTGGAGAACGGGCTGGGCCCGGGCGCCGCCCTCTGGTCGGTGCGCTCCGGGGCGCTGCCGGAACTCCCCGCACTGGCCGCCGCACTGCGGCTACCCGAGGACGGACTGCGCGAGGACGGCCTGCTCGGGGCGGGACTGCTCGAGGACGGACCACGCGAGGCCGGACTGCCCGCCACCGCCGACCGGTTGGCCGAGGTGTCCGCCCGGCTGGACGAGCTCGGCCGCGGCGGGGACGCTCGACTGGCCGGAGTGCTCGCCACCGCGCTGGGCGCGGCCCGCCGGGAGGGCCTGGCACCCCGGCTGGCCGGTGTGCTCGGCCTGCCGCTGGCCCGGCGGGTCGCCGACCTGGTCGGACTGCACCCCGGCCTGCAGCAGCCCTATCCGGACGAGGACCGCCGCACCGGGCTGGTCCGGCTCTCCTGCGCCGCCGACCTCGGCGTCCTGCACGCCGTCGCCGCGACGGCCGCGCCCGGAGCGTCGGAACGCGACCAGGTGGCCTGGTCCGCGCTGCACGCCGAGGACGCCGGGCTGCTCGCCGAGGCGCCGCTGCGCCCGCTGCGGGAGGGCCTGCGCGAGGCGCTCGCGGGCCTCGACCGGGACGCCGCCGACCGCTGCTGGGCGCAGGCCCGTGAGGCGTACGCGCTGGGCCGGATCCACACCGTCGAGGAGGCCGTGGCGGCCGCCTGGCGGTGGCGGGACGGCCGCTTCCCGCGGCTGGTGCACCTCGCCGGCCCGGCGGGCAGCGGCAAGAGCACCTTCGCGGCCGCCCTGCCCGGGGTCGGCGCCCGGATCTCGCTGGACGACCTGCGCGAGGCCCGCGGCTCCCGCGCGGACCAGCGCGACAACGCCGCCGTGCTCCGGGAGGGCCTGGACCGGCTGGACGCCGCCCTCGCCCGGCCCGACCCCGCCCATCCGAGCGACCTGGCCGACCCGGCCGACCCGGCCCGCCCGGCCACCGTCGTCTGGGACGCCACCTCGCTCAACCGGCACCAGCGCGCGGCCGTGCACGCCGTGGCGCAGCGCCGCGACGCCCTGGTCACCCAGGTGGTGCTGCTGGTCGACGAGGCCGAGCTGGCGCGCCGCAACGCCGCCCGGCCGCACCCGGTGCCGCCGGAGGTGCTCGCGGCCCAGCTGCGCCGGTTCAGCCCGCCCTACCCCGGCCAGGCCCACCGCACCTGGTACGTCGGCCCGAGTGGCACCGTGGAGGACACGGCCGGCACCCTCGACGGAGAGGACGACTGATGCGCCCCATCGAACAGGTCTGTCAGCGGGTCCGCTGGGACTCCCGCTTCGACCCCGCACGGTTCTCGGTGGGCGTGCGCCAGCGCGACGACCGCACCGAGCTCGTCCCGCTGGAGGCCTTCGCCGACGCGGGCGACATCCCCTGGCACCGGGTGCGCTTCGTCGAGGCCGACGGCGTCCGGGTCTGGGACCGCGACTCGGGCGTGGACGTCCTGGACAGCACCGCGGCCGGCCGGCGCACCGCGCCGCGCCGCCTTCCGGCACCGTTCTTCACCGCCCTCACCCCGTACGACTGGCGGCCGGACGGCGGCTGGCGGCCCGCCGAACCGGCCTCCGGCACCACCCACGGCGACAGCGGCGGCGGCGACACCGGCGACACCACCGGCGCCGCCCCCGTGCGGGTGGTCACCTGGAACACCCTGTGGGACCGCTACGACGCCGACCGGATCGACACCGCCCGGCGACGGCCGCTGCTGCTCGCCGCGCTGGAGGCGGCGGACGCGGACGTCATCGCGCTGCAGGAGGTCGAACCGGCCCTGGTCGCCCTGTTGCTGGACGCCCCCTGGGTACGGGCCGGCTACACCCTCGGCACCGACCCGCTCGGTCCCGACGTCGATGCTTACGGGCTGCTGCTGCTCAGCCGGCTGCCGGTGCTGGAGGCGGGCCGGCACGTGCTGGGCCCGCACAAGGCCGTCACCGCCGTCACGCTGGGCGCCGCCGACGCACCGCTGACCGTCGCCGCCGTCCACCTGACCAGCGACCACACCGCGGGCGGCCCGGCCCGCCGGGAGGCCGAACTGGCCGAACTCGCCGAGGGCCTGGCCGGCGTCCAGGGCGACCTGCTGCTGCTCGGGGACTTCAACGACGGCCGCTCCGGCGCCGAGGGCCCGGCCGCCGCGCTCGGCCTGCGGGACGCCTGGACGCAGGTGCACGGGCCTGCCGACGCGACCGCCACCTTCGACCCGACCGCCAACCCGCTGGCCGCGGTCTCCTCGCTCAGCGGCCGGGCCGCCCGGCTGGACCGCGTCCTGCACCGCACCGAGCGGGCCCGGGTGGCGGCCGCGGCCCTGCTCGGCGACCGGCCGGACGCCTCGGGGCTGTACCCGTCCGACCACTACGGCGTGCTGGTGGACCTCGACCTGGCCGGGACCGGGGCGGCTGCGCTGCTCGACGTGGCGCCGACCGCCCGCACCGCCGTCGCCTGGATCCCGCCCGAGGAGCTGTGGCCCCCGATCCAGCGCGTGCGCGGCCGGTACGACCCTCAGCTGCGGCGCTGGCCGCCGCACGTCAACCTGCTGTTCGGCTTCGTCCCGGAGTCCGCCTTGGACCGGGCGCTGCCCCTGCTGGGCGCGGCCGCCGCCGAGCAGGCGCCGTTCACCGCCCGGCTGGACGGCGTGCACACCTTCGGACACCGCGAGGACGCCACCCTGTGGCTGGACCCGGCGGCCTCCTCCCCCGCGCCCTGGGCCGCGCTGCGGCACGCCCTGGAACGGCGCTTCCCGCGCTGCCGCGGCCGGGCGGAGGGCTTCACCCCGCACCTGACGCTCGGGCGCAGCGCCGATCCGCAGCAGGCCGCCGCCGACTGCGCGGCGCTGCTCGATTCCGTCACGGCCCGGGTGGGCGAACTGGTGGTGCTGTCCCGCCGGGGCGGTGAGCCGATGCGTCCGCGCGCGGTGGTCGCGCTGGGCACCGGCGAGGTGCGGTGGCTGGCCGAGCAGCGGACGGCCACCGGGCACGGGGGCGCGGCGCACGAGGTCGCCGGGCACGGTACGGCAGGGGCGGAGACCGCTCCGCAGCCCGGGGCCCGGCGCCGCGCGGAGGAGGCGGCGGCCCGGGCCGTCGCGGAGCGGATCGCGGCGGCCCTGCCCGACGGGGTCGTCCACACCGTCGGGTCCCGGCGGATGGGCTGCCAGCTGGACGGCGCCGATCTGGACCTGGTCGCGGTGCTGCCGGGGGCCGCCGATCCGGCCGGGCTGCGTGCCCGGGTCACGGCGGCGCTGCCCGGCGCCCGGCGGGTCCGCGCGGTGCGCGGGGCCAGGGTACCGGGGCTGCGGTTCACCGCCGAGGGGCTGGACGTGGACCTCGTCGTGGTCCACTGCGGGTCGCTCGCCCCGGGCGACGCGGTCGGGCGCCGTGCGGAGCTGGGTGCGGAGGCCGCGGTCGCGCTGAGCGCGGTCGGGGACGCCGAGGCCGTGCTGGCGGCGGTCGGCGACCGGCACGGGCGGTTCGTCAGGCTGGCCCGGGAGGTCAAGGCCTGGGCCCGGGCGCGCGGTCTGGACTCCGCGCCGTTCGGCCAACTGCCCTCACTGGCCTGGACGGTGCTGGCCGCCCGGACGGTCCTGAGTGCCGACGACGTCGCCGAGGAGGACCTGTTCCGGCGCTTCGCCGAGACCTGGGCGGCCTGGGACTGGCGGGAGCCGGTCAGCCTGCACGGCACCGTGACGGCCCACCAGGGCGAGCCGGTGGCGGTGTTCACGCCCTCCGCGCCGGTCCGGAGCTGCACCACCCAGGTCGGCCCGGACGCCCGGGAGCTGCTCACCGAGGAGCTCTACCGCGCCTGGGAGCTCGCGACGGAGGGCGACGACCCGTGGCCCTCACTGCTCGCCGTGCCACCGTTGCACCGGCGGCACGCGGCCTGGGCGGTCGTCACCGTCGAGGCCACGGCGACGGAGGACACCGTCGGCGCGGTGCGCGGGCGGCTCCGGGCCCTGCTGACGGCCCTGGAACGGACCGGGGCCACCGGCCTGCACGCCTGGCCGCGACCGTTCGAGGGCGCCCACGGGGCGACCCGCCTGGCGATCGGCCTCGGCGCCGAGCCGCCGGGCCCCGGGGCCGTCGACCGGATCGCCGCCGCCTGGTGCCGCGGGTTGCCCGGCGTCCGCGTCGAGCGGGTGGACGGCGGCGCGCTGCCGACGCCGGCGTAGCGGGCGTGCGCGGCGCGGCACAGCGCGGCGGAACCTGTCCATCCGTCAACCTGCCCGCCGGCCCGCCGGCCGCAACACGCCTGCCCTGCCTTGACCTTCACACCGGTGTGAAGGCCGATGATGCTGCCATGACCGCGACCACACCGTTCGACCCGTACGCCCTGCTCGCCCGGAGCCGGCTCGGCATCCTCGCCACCATCAAGGCCGATGGCCGGCCCCAGCTGTCGCCCGTCCTGCCGTACTACGACCCGGAGACCAACGCCATCCTGGTCTCCACCCGGGACGGCCTGGCCAAGACCGCGAACCTGCGCCGGGACCCCAGGGTCAGCCTCGAGGTGACCGGCCCGGACGGCCGCACCTGGGCCACCGCCGAGGGCGTCGCCACCCTCACCGGGCCCGGCACCGACCCCGACGGCCCGGAGGTCGAGGCGCTGGTGGACTACTACCGTCGGGCCGCCGGCGAGCACCCCGACTGGGCGGAGTACCGCGCGGTGATGGTCGCCGACCGCCGCGTCCTGCTGACCATCCCGGTCGACCACGTCTACGGCTCCCGGGTCTGACCCCTCGGTCCCGTACCGGCCGGCCGGGACGCCGCGCCGGGGACGGTCAACCGCGCCCGTGACGGCCGCGTCAGCGCCGGGTCGCGGTGACCACCGTCGCGTCGAGGTCCTCGTGCCGGATGTCGGCCGCCGCCAGGCCGGCCGCGCGGACGACCGCGAGGGCCGTCGGCGTCTGCCGCTCACTGGTCTCGAACAGCAGCGTCCCGCCCGCCGCGAGCCAGACCGGGGCCTCCGCCACGACCCGGCGCAGCACGTCCAGGCCGTCGGCTCCGCCGTCCAGCGCCGGCCGCGCCTCGTGCAGCCGTGCCTCCGGCGGCAGCAGCGCGATGTCGGCGGTCGGGACGTACGGGACGTTGGCGAGCAGCACGTCCACCCGGCCGCGCAGGGCGTCCGGCAGGGCGGCGAACAGGTCGCCCTCGAAGACCCGCGCCCCGGCGGGCCCGGCCCCGCCGGCGAGGTTGGAACGGGCGCAGCGGACGGCCGCCGGGTCGACGTCGGCCGCGTACAGCTCCACCGGGTGCGGCGCCGCGGCCGCCACCGCGGCCCCGAGGGCTCCGCTGCCGCAACACAGGTCGACGACCACGGCGCCCGGGCGGGTGAGCCCGGTGGCCGTGGCGGCCAGGAACTCGCTGCGCCGGCGCGGGACGAAGACGCCCGGCTGGACGGCGATCCGCAGGCCGGCGAACTCGGCCCAGCCGACGACGTGTTCCAGAGGCCGGCCGGCGGCCCGGGAGCTGACCATCGCGGCCAGTTCGGCCGGGGTCGTGGAGGCGGAGAGGAGGATCCGCGCCTCGTCCTCGGCGAACACGCAGCCCGCGGCGCGCAGCCGGGAGATCACCGAGGAACGGAGGGTGGCGGAGGCGAAGACGGACAAGAGGACCCCTTGGGGGAGATCGGGAGGAGAACGACTCCGTCAGGGCTCCCGCCAGGGTCTGTGCCGCGCCGACGCGTCCGCGCTACGCGCGCGGGGCGCCCGCACGGCCGCGCTCCGGGAGCACCCGCTCGGACATACCGGTAATGGGGCTCACCTCCTTGAGTCGCGGTCGTACTCGGCACCGGCCACCCTACCGCACCACTACCACGGGTGACCGGCCGTTCCCCGGGCCCGCACTGCTCCGCCCCCGGGCCCGCACTGCTCCGTTCCCGGCCTCGGCCGCCCGTTCACGGGACCGGATCCGCACGCGTTCCACACACTGATCGTGACGCGCCGCCGCGCGGGGCCGCGCACCCGCGGCGGCCGCCGGCTGCCACGGGTGCGCGCCAGGTCACGAGCAGTCCCAGTGGTGGGCCACCGGACGGTCCGGGCAGGCCCGGCACTCGAAGACGTAGACGCCGCCCGCGTCGCCGATCATCAGTCGGGCCGCCCGGTGGGCTCCACGGCCTCCGGTGGCGTCCTCGCGTTCCTCGCCGGTCTCGCTGTCGCGGTCCTCCAGAGGAAGCCAGGTACGGTACGACTCGCCGTCGTACTCCCCACTACTGACCGTCAGAAGGTGATCCATCGCCTGCCCGCAGCTCGGGCAGTCGGGCCAACAGGGGTCCTGGGTCCAGCTCGGGTATCCGCCGAGCTTGATCCCCGGGGCCTCGGCCAGGTGATAGCCCCACCACAGGCCGGTGCGGGCCTCCAGTTCCTCCATCCGCACCTGCAGTGCCGGGCTCAGCTCCTCCGGAATGTCCCAGCTCGGGTAGTCGACCACCGGCTCGGGGTGCACGACGCACGGTGCCGGGATGCTGTCCCGGGGCGCGGTGCCCACCGTCGACGGCGCGGCGGCCACGACCGGGCCCACCGCTGCGGAACTGCGCCAGATCACCCGGGGCGTGGCCGTCGGGCAGCCGTCGACGATGAACGGGCACCAGAGCACCTGCAGCAGGTCGGCCCCGGCGGGAGCGGCGAGCTGGGGAACGTCCTTCCGGTGGATCTGGACGACGGGGACCATCGGCACCGGCCCCTGTGTGGCGGATTGCCCCCACTGCTCCGGGTGGCTGGTGCTCGGGCACAGCGGCCACGGCTCGCCGGCCGGCCACAGCAGCGGCCCACCGACCGAACTCTCGGACGGGGACGGCTCGCCGGCCCGCGGGTGGAGACGTACGGCCTCACGGCGCAGCGCCACCAGTTCGGGGAAGAGGTCCTCCACATCCACGGGGCGTGGCGGGGTGGTGCGGGTCATGGTCGTCTCCGTGCGGCGGGGAAAGGGACGGCGGGCTGTATCGGGCGCCGATGGCTCAGGGGAGGTAGGGGGCGACCTGGTCGGCGAACTCCTCGGGGGTGAGGATGCGGATGCCGAGCTCCTCCGCCTTGGCCCGCTTGGAACCGGCCTTCTCGCCCGCCACCAGCAGGGTGGTGCGCTTGGAGACGGACGAGGAGGCCTTGCCGCCGGCGCGTTCGACGAGTTCGTTCATCTCGTTGCGGGACAGCGTGGCGAGCGGGCCGGTCATGCTGCCGGTGACGACCACGGCCTCGCCCGCGAGCGGGCCCGTGCCTGCACCGTCCTCGGCAGCCGGTTCCTCGGCGCCGACGGGGGAGGGTGCCTGCGGAGCGGTGACCTCGGTGCCCACCCCGCGGTCCGCGAGCTTGTCCAACAGATCTGCCAGATCGGCGAGTTCGGCGACGACGACCCGGGCCTTCTCGACCCCGATGCCGTCCACGCCGGCCAGCGCCTCGGCGTCCGCGGCGCGGATCGCGGCCATGCTGCCGAAGTGGGCGGCGATCCGGCGGGACATGGTGCGGCCGGTGCCGCGGATGCCGAGCGCGCAGAACACCCGGTTCAGCGGGCGGCTGCGAGCCGTCTCGATGGCGGCGAGGAGCTTGTCGGCGCTGGTGTCGCCCATCCGCTCCAGGGTCAGCAGCTCGCCCCGGGTGAGGGTGAAGAGATCGGCGAGGTCGGCGACCAGGCCGGCCTCGACCAGCTGGACGGCGCGGGTGCCGCCGAGGCCCTCGATGTCGAGCTGGTCGCGCCCGGCGGCGTAGATCACCGAGGCGACCACCTGGCAGGCCCGGCCGCGCACGCAGCGCCAGCGCTGCTCGGAGGTGTCGATCGCGTCACCGCAGCGCGGGCAGACCTCGGGGAAGACGATCGGCTGCTCGGCGCCGGTGCGCTGGTCGACCAGCGGCGCCTCCACCCGCGGGATGACGTCCCCGGCCCGGTAGACGAACACCTCGTCCCCGATCATCAGACCGCGGCGTTCGATGTCGGCCGGATTGTGCAGGGTGGCGTAGGTGACGGTGACGCCGTCGATCACCACCGGTTCGAGCACGGCGCGCGGCGCGATGATGCCGGTGCGGCCGACGTTCCACTCCACCCCGAGCAGTCTGGTCACCTTGTGCTGGGCCTGCAGCTTGCGGGCCACCGCCCAGCGCGGGGCCCGGGAGCCGGAGCCGGCCTCCTCCTGGTCGGCCACCGCGTCCGCCTTCACCACCACGCCGTCGATGCCGAAGGGCAGCGCGGCGCGCAGCGCGGCGATCCCGTCGATCCGCTGCTGCGCCTCGGCCAGGGTCGCGCAGCGGAGCGGCGCCGCGTCGGTGGCGGCGGCCGTGTTGGCGCCGAGGACGGCCAGCCGGGCCAACAGCTCGGCGTGGTCCAAGCGTTCGTCGGCCCCGGAAAGGCCGAGGGCGTCGTAGGCGAAGAAGGTGAGCTCGACCCGGTAGGGGCGGTCCTTGGCGCGCAGGGTACCGGCCGCGCCGCTGCGCGGGTGGGCGAAGGGGGTCGCGCCGTGCGCGGTGCGGACGGCGTTGGCCTGCTCGAACTGCTCGTGGGTGAGCAGCACCTCGCCGCGCAGCTCGACGTCCAGCGGCTCGGTGAGCCGCGCCGGCAGGCCGAGCACGGCGTCGGCGGCGGCGGTGATGTCCTCGCCGGCCAGGCCGTCACCGCGGGTGAGCACCTGGGTGAGCCGGCCGGCGCGGTAGCGGGCGGCGACGGCGAGGCCGTCCAGCTTCGGCTCGACGCACCAGGCTGCGACCGGACGGCCGAGCCGGCGCTCCAGCCCTGCCGCCCAGGCCTCCAGCTCCTCGGCCGAGAACACGTTGTCGAGGGAGAGCATCGGGGCGCTGTGCGGGACGTCGCCGACGACCGCGCCGCCGGCGACCTTGCCGGTCGGCGACTCGGCCAGCGCCTCGGCGGGGTGCGCGTCCTCGTAGGCCTCGATCGCCCGTACCAGGGCGTCGTACTCGTCGTCGCCGAGCGGCGTGGAGCCGTCGTCGTAGTACGCGGCGGCGGCGCGCACGGCGGTGGCGACGGCGTCGGCGTAGGCCTGCGGGGAGGCGAGGGCGGCGGGGGAAGCCGTGGTGGCTGCGTCCTTCATACCGACATCATGGCGACCCGCACTGACATTCGGCCTGCGCCCGCCCCGCGGCGGACGGCCGCGCACCGCGCCCGCGGGTGCGGCTGCGTCCCAGGTGAACGGGCGTGTCGGCGCGGTTCCGGCGGCGGCCGGTGCGCCGGCGGGCGTTCCGGTGCGGCCGGGCCCGGCTCGGGCACGGTCGTGGTCGTGGTCGTGGTCGTGGTCGTGGTCGAGCGGACGGGGACGGTCGGGGACGGTCCAGGACCGGGGAGCACCGGCCGGAGGCGACGGCGGGGCGCTCAGCGCGACTGCGGGAGGTCCAGCAGCACGGTCTCGAACTCCTGCAGCGAACGCAGGGTCAGCCCGCCGGACGCCGTCCCCCGGGCCCGGGTCGCGGCGGCGGCCCCGCGCGAGGCGACCAGAGCGGCCCGGTCGGCGAACAACCCGCCCACCGCTCCGCGTTCGTCCTCGACGCTGATCAGCATCGAGCCGCCGAGGTAGCCGTCGATGCGCTGCAGCGCGGGTAGGCCGTCCTCACGGAAGCCAGTCCTGTTCGGGGCGGGTGCGCCGGGCGTAGGCGCGGGCCGCGCGGGCCCGGTCGCCGCAGCGGGTGGAGCACCAGTGGCGGCGTCCGTGCCGGAGCAGGTAGCGGGTGCAGGGGGTGGAGCCGCAGGCGGTGAGGCGATCGGCGTCGGGGCCGGTCAGCAGGTCGGCGGCGTCGGCGGCGAGGGCCGCGAGGGCGTGTTCGACGATCGCGGCGGTGGGGTGCGGGGCCGCCCGGTAGGGGCCGGTCTCCTCGTCCCAGCAGAGCAGCCGGGCCGTGGGCAGCCGGATCAGGGCGTCGTTGACGGCGGACAGGGCGGCGGGGAGCGCGGGCAGTCCGGCGACTCTGGCCGCGAACAGCGCCCTGACCTGCTCGCGCATCGCGCGCACCAGGCCCGCGCACATGTCCTGCAGGCCGGCGTCGGCCGGGGCGAGGGCGTGTTCGAGGAGCCACCGGTTCGTCCCCGCGGGGGTGGCGAGGCGGTCCAGGACGTAGCCGCCGGGCACCGTGACGGAGCTGTTGACCAGGGCGAGGGAGGGGTGCTGCTCCTCCCCCGGCGCGGGTGGC
This sequence comes from Kitasatospora sp. NPDC101176, assembly GCF_044768035.1. NCBI lineage: Bacteria > Bacillati > Actinomycetota > Actinomycetes > Kitasatosporales > Streptomycetaceae > Kitasatospora > Kitasatospora sp. NPDC101176. The sequence continues at coordinate 35,826 of NZ_JBIWPA010000026.1, read as the reverse complement.
ACGGCGGCTTCGTCGGTCTGGGTCTCCCTCATGGATCTCATGGTATCGGTTGCGCCCATCCGTGAGAGCCCGCTACGGTTTCTCACGGATAAACCACTCCCATCCGTGAGGTGTGCTTCGCCATGGCTTCTTCCGACCCGACCGTCGAGCAGTTCCCCGTCCGCCTCTTCGGCGGCCCGACCGCCCTCTTCGAGTACGGCGGCCTGCGCTTCCTCACCGACCCGACCTTCGACGCCCCGGGCGACTACCAGCGCCCGGGCGGCCCGGTCCTGACCAAGACCGCCCCGGCCGCCGGCGGCCCCGCCGACGCCGGCCGCGTCGACGTGGTCCTGCTCTCCCACGACGAGCACGCCGACAACCTCGACCACTCCGGCCGGGCACTGCTCGCCGACGTGCCGCTCACCCTCACCACCCCCGGCGGCGGCCGGCGCCTCGGGGGCACCGCGAGGGGCCTGGCCGACTGGGAGTCGGTCACCCTGGACCGCCCCGGCGGCGGCACCGTCACGGTGACCGCCGCACCCGCCCTGCACGGACCGGGGGCCCGCGCGGACGTGGAGGCCGTCACCGGGCAGGTCGTCGGCTTCGTCCTGACCGGCGAGGGGCTGCCCACCGTCTACGTCAGCGGCGACAACGCCTCGCTCGACGCCGTCCGGGAGATCGCCGAACGGTTCGCCCCCGTGGACACCGCGGTCCTCTTCGCCGGGGCGCCCCGCTTCCCCGTCCTCTTCGACGGCGAGCCCCTCGTCCTGGACAGCAAGCAGGCGGCCGAGGCCGCCCGGATCCTGGGCGCCCGCCGGGTGGTCCCGGTCCACCACGACAGCTGGGCCCACTTCACCGAGGGCCGGGACGACCTGGTGGCCGCGTTCACCGCCGCCGGCCTGGCGGACCGCCTGCACACGGCGTGACCGGCCCCGCCCGGGGGGCGGGACGGGGTGACGGGCCGGGGGGCGGGGGACGGGCCCGTCGGCCCGCCGGGTGCCGCGGCCCGCACCCCGGCCGGGCTCAGGCGGGCAGCGGCGCCCGCGGCCTGGTCCGGTAGGCGCCCGACCCGCCCGGGGGGACGAGGCAGGGCAGCAGCCACTCCCACAGGGCGCCGACCCGGCGGGCGCGCTCCTCGTCGGCGCCGCCGTCGCCGAAGACCACCTCCAGGCCGCAGGCGGCCGCCACCACGAGGGTCTCCGGCCCCAGGACGCCCGGCCGGTCGCGCAGTTCACCGGCGCGGCGCGCCCCGACGAGCAGTTCGCGGACGACGCCGGCCCAGATGCCGTGGAAGCCCGGCACCCCCTCGACCGGGGCGGTGGTGCCGGTGGCGGCGACACCGGAGGCGGCCCCACCGGGGCCAGCCGCACCGACGGCGGCCGCGCCCGGGGCCGCCGGGCCGGACTGCCAGCCACCGCCCTCGCGGCCGAGACGGAACGCGGCGCGCACCACCGCGTCCGAGCCCAGGGCGTCGACCAGCCAGTAGCCCGAGTCGATCAAGGTCTGGAGCGGGGAGGCGGTCGCGCGCAGCGCGCGGCAGGCACTGCGCAGGGAGCACTCGGCCTGCTGGAACACCGCTCTGGCCAACTCGTCCTTGGACGCGAAGTGGAAGTAGAGCGCCCCCTTGGTCACCCCCGCGGCCCCGGCGATCTCGCCGAGCGTCGCACCGGCGTAGCCGTGACGGTCGAACAGCTCCGCCCCCGCCTCCACCAGCCGTCCGCGCGTCCGTTCCGACCTCTCCTGCACCACCCGACCCACAACCCCTCACAGCGACCAGCAGGTTCCGACCTCGCCCGGGCGGGACGCCCGGTGCCGCAACGCCTTCGGCGACGAACTCCGCGGAGCCTCAGCCGACCCGACTGAGCCGGGCGGCGGCCGGCTCCGACCCGGCCGCCGCCTCCGCCCTGGCGGGCGCGGCCGCCTCACGCTCCGGGCGCTCCGGCCCGGTCATCAGGATCGAGCGCTGCAGCCGCCGCAGGCCGATCGACGGCTCCATGCCCAACTCCCTTACCAGGGTGTTGCGCAGGCGCTGGTAGGCCTCCAGCGCCTCGCCGCGCCGGCCGGAGCGGTGCAGGGCGATCATGTACTGGCCGTGCAGGCTCTCGTGGGTGCGGTAGCGGTCCACCAGTACGGTCAGTTCGGCGAGCAGCACCCGGTGCCGGCCCAGCCGCAGGTCCGCCTCGATCCGCTGGTCCAGCGCACAGAGCCGGGTCTCCTCCAACCGCTTCGCCTCCACCCCCAGCTGACCGCCGGCCGGGACGTCGGCGAAGGCCGCCCCGCGCCACAGGCCGAGCGCCTCGGCGAGCATCCGGGCGGCCAGCGGGTGGTCCTCGCCGTCCATGGCGCGGTAGCCCATGCCGGCCAGGCGCTCGAACTCCCGGACGTCCGTCATCCCGCCGCCACTGTTGAGCATGTAGCCGCCGGGCGAGGTCACCAGCACGTCCTTGGCGCAGGAGACCCCGGCCGCCGCGCCCACCTGCCCGAGCGCGCGGTCGATCATGTCGCGCAGCTGGAGCACGTACGTCTGGACGGTGGTGCGCGCGCTGCGCGGCGGTCGCCCGGACCACAGCTCGTCGGCCAACGCCCTTGCCGGCACCACCTGGTCGGCCCGCAGGGCCAGCAACCCCAGCACCTGACGCGGCTTCGGTGCCGACGGCACCACCGAGACCCCGCACACCCGGACGTCCAGCGCCCCGAGCACCCGAATTTCCACGATGACCACCCCAATCACACGGAACGCCGCAGGCCTGTCCGCCGCGGCCGGCACCCGGGTCGACACCCCTAGGGCGACTGTCACCAGTCAAAAACAGGACGCGCGGTTTGTCAATACAAAACCGAACGCGCTGTTTGTTTCTGTGGAATGGGTGGCCCGGGGCTGGACGGCGAGCCGGATCGACCGAGCGTCACGGCTGTGACACCCGGAGCGACCGGCCGCGGACGTGCCGAAGGCGGCGCCGGACCTCTCGGGTCCCGCACCGCCACGTCTTCATCCGGACCGATCGGGCCGCCCCCGCGCGACCGCCCCCGCGCGCCCGCCGCCCCCGCACGACCCGGCGCGCCGCGGCGGGCGGGGAGGACGCCCACCGAGGTCAACCGGGCTGCGCCACCATGGACTTCAGCTCACCGGACGCCGACCTCGTCGACGACCGCCCCGACCCCGGAGCGCTCCTCGGCCGGGTCCGCGCCCGGGTCTGCGCCGGCCTCCTCGGCCGCCCGGGCGGCGGCCACCTCCGCGACCACCCGGGCGCCGCGGTCCGGCCCCATCTGCAGCGAGCCGAGCACGCCCGGCACCGCGATGCTCGGCATCAGGTGCTGGAACAGCCCGGCCACCCGCTGCTCCAGGTCCGCCCGCCCGGACAGCTTCTGCGACTGGATCTGCACGCCCGTCCAGGCAGCCGTGACCAGCCAGGCCGTGTCGGCCGGCACGATGTGCGGCAGCAGCTCGCCGCGCTCCCCGGCGGCGGTCAGCAGCGCCTCCAGGCGTCCGATCCACCCGGGGATCGCCCCTCCGCCGAGATCGTCGAAGACGTCCTGGCCGAGCGAGAGCCGGGCCCCCGCACTGAGCAGCGGGTCACGCGGCATCAGATAGGCCACCACCATCCCGGTGTCCACGAACTCCTGCAGTTTGCAGACCCGTTCGGGCACACCGTCCTGGACGAACTGCTCCTCCACGACACCCTGGGCGAGATCCCGCTTGGAAGCGAAATGGAAGTACACCGCGCCGCGCGTCACCCCGGCCCGCGAGACCACCTCGCCGATGGTGGCGCCCTCGTAGCCGAACTCGTCGAAGACCGACGCCGCCGCCTCGAGGATCAGCCGACGCGTCCGGAGCGCCCGCTCCTGCCGTACCACCCGCAACCACCCCGCCCAGAGCTCCGGAAAACAAAACCAAACACCCCGTATCTTAGCTACCGGTGGCCCGAGAGCGACAAGACGAAGTCCGGGAATCACCCCAAAGGCTCCTTCTCCCCCACCTGCCTCCCCCGGTCATTCCACAGGAGACGCGAAGCCTTCACCGGGCACCCGGAAACGGCAGCCGCACCAGCGTCCTTCGCCACCGACAAAACCGAACGATCGGTATTCCAATCTCCCGTTCGGCGACGACAGCCTCGTCCGCAACCGAAAGGTTGAATAGCCCGGAGCCCGGGGGTATCGTTGTCCTCAACCAATCGGTTGCGGAAGAACAGAGGTGCGTGGTGGCCGTCGACCAGCTGTCCCGGGCGTTCGTCGCCCTGGCCGATCCGACCAGGCGCGACATCGTCGCCCGGCTCTCGGTCCGGGACGCCACCGTCGGCGAGCTGGCCGAGTCCTACGCGATGTCCATGCAGGCCGTCTCCAAGCACCTCAAGGTGCTCGAGGAGGCCGGACTGGTGAGCCGCAGCCGGGACGCGCAGCGACGGCCGTGCCACCTGGAGCCGCAGGTGTTCGACCTGATGACGAGCTGGATCGAGCGGTACCGCCGCCAGGCGGAGGAGCGCTTCGGCCGCCTGGACGCCGTCCTCGCGGCCATGGCCGACGACGAGACCCCCGGGCCCCGCCCCGACCGGAAGCAGCACGCAGAACAGACAGAACGGACAGAACACTCCGAGCACACCGGAGGGAGCGACCGGCCCGCACGGGACGGCCGACCCGCGCAACACGAAGGAGACCCGTCATGACCTCCGCCACCGGCCACGAGACCCGGATCGACGCGGACCCGGCACTGCCGACCATCCGGATCGTCCGCGAGTTCGACGCCCCGCAGGAGAGGGTGTTCCGCGCCTGGATCGAGCCCGAGCTGGCCACCCAGTGGCTCGGCCCCCAGGACCTCGACATGAAGATCGACGCCTGGGAGGGGCGCACCGGCGGCCACTACCGCTACTCCATGCACCGCGAGGGGCAGCAGGTCGCCGCCTTCTACGGCTCCTTCCACGAAGTCCGACCGGCGAGCCGGCTCGTCCAGACCTTCACCTTCGAGGGCGTGCCGGACGGCGTCTCGCTGGACACCGCCGTCTTCGAACCCGCGGGCGAGGGCCGTACCCGCGTCACCGTGCTCTCCGTGGTCGACAGCCTCACCGCCCGCGACGCCATCCTGGCCAGCGGCATGGAGCACGGCGTGGTCGAGGGCTACCGGAAGCTGGACGCCCTGCTCGCCTCCTCCTGACACCTCACCCCTGACGCCTCACCCCTGACGCCTCACCCCAACGCCTCCTCCTGACACCTCCGCAGAGGCCCGACCCGTCCGGGCGGCGGCCCGCATCGCGCTCGGCCGCCGCCCACTGCTGCCCACGCCGCCCTCCACAGCCAGCCGGCGTCACCCGCTGTCACGGGCCGGCGGCACCGCCCGGCGTCACAGCTGGTCCGGCTCCCCCGCGCCCAGCAGCTCCTGGGCCGCGCGGACGAAGGCCCGGCCGGCGGCGGTGGAGCGGTCACGGTGCCAGAGCAGGCCCCACTCCACCGGCGCCGCACCGGCCAACGGCCGGTACACCACGTCCGGGCGGGCGTGGTAGCGCCGGGTCTGCGCTCCGACCGGGAACACCCCGAGCCCGGCCCCGACCAGCATCAGCACCTCGTTCAGCGTGCCGCCCACCGGCCCGAGCGCGGACGCCTCCCCGACGGACGGTCGAGGAGCCGGAGCACCACGCGGGGCAACCGAGCCCGACGGCCCGCCACCCGGCGCAGCGTCCGACGGCCCGCCACCCGATGACAGGTCGCCCGGTGCGCCGCCGCCCAGCACGGACCCGGGTCCCCGGTCCGCCCGGAAGGACTCCGGCAGGTCCGCGGGCAGCCGGACGAACGGGACCCCGAGCAGGTCCTCGGGCGCCACCGAGGCCGCCTCGGCCAACCGGTGCCCCGCCGGAACGGCGAGCATCCGGGGTTCGCTGACCAGCACCGGCCCCATCACCAACTCCGGTGACAGCAGCGGGAACTCCGCGAACACGAGATCCACCTCACCCGCCCGCAACAGGTCGAGCCGCTGCAGCAGCGGCGCCTCACGCAGCACCACCTCCCACCTCGCCAGCCGCGCGCGGAAGAGCTCGGCGACCCCGAACAGCAGCTGGCCGGCGGCCGGCTCTGCATAGGCCACCCGCAGCTCCCCGGCCTGCCCGTGCGCCGCGTCGGTGGCGCGCTGGACGGCCGCGCCGACCGCCCGCCACGCCGGCCCCAGCTCCTCCGCCAGCTGCCGGCCGATCGCCGTCGGCTCGACCCGGCGGCTCGTCCGGGCGAACAGCGGTGCACCCACCCGGCGTTCGAGCTTCCGCACGGTCTGGCTGACCCGCGCGGTCGAGACGTGCAGCCGCTCGGCCGTCCGCCCGAAGTGCAGCTCCTCCGACAGCACCAGGAAGGTCTCGATCTCGTGCCGCTCCGGCATCCCCGCCCCCGTTCGCCGCGGCACGCACCGCCCGTCGCCCAGCCGCCGGCGTCAGCAGCCGCGCTTCATCGTGAAGCACCGCTCATCGTTCAGTCTCCCTTCACGATCGTTGCACGGACCGCCGTTGATCACCCCACCGCCCCCGGGGGAGAGTGGAGCCGTCCGCCGAGGCCCGCCAAGGCCGCTCACCCCCACAGGAGTTCCCATGTTCGTCACCACCGGCCGCGCGCTCACCGCCCCCGCCGCCGACCTCGCCGCCGTCACCGCCGAACTCCGCGACCGCACCGAGATCCTGGACGCGCTGCTCCGCTTCGCCCTCGGCCAGGACCTCAAGGACCGCGACCTCTTCGCCTCCTCCTTCACCACCGACGCCGAACTCGACTTCCGCCCCGCGGCCGCCGCCTGGGGCGCCGAGCCGCCCCTGATGGTCGGCCGGGAGCCGATCGTCGACACGATCCTGAGCATGTTCACCGGACGGGTGAACACCACCCACCAGGTCACCAACCCGCGGATCACCGTGGACGGCGACCGGGCCCGGCTCACCGCCCTCGTCGAAGCACAGCACCTGCTGACCGCCGACCCGGCCACGCACGCACTGCTGAAGAACCGCTACGACGTCGAGCTGCTCCGCGACGGCGACCGCTGGCTGATGCACCGTGTCCGGATCGAGAACGTCTGGCTGACCGGCGAGCCGAAGGCGATCTTCGGCGGCTGAGGCCCCGCTGCACCGGTCAGGGCAGCACCGCCACGGCCTCCACCTCCACCAGCTGGTCGTCGTAGCCGAGCACGGTGACGCCCAGCAGTGTGCTGGGGGCGTCGTGCTCGCCCAGGTAGGCGCGGTAGACGTCCCAGACCTTCACCAAGTCGGCCTGGTCGGCCGAAGCGACGTACACCGTCGTCCGGGCGACGTCCGTGAGCCCGGCGCCGGCCTCCTCCAGGACGGCTATCAGGTTGCGCATCACCTGGTGGGCCTGCCCCTCGTAGTCCCCCACCGCCACCGTCCGCCCCTCCTCGTCCAGGGGGCAGGCGCCGGCGAGCCAGAGCGTACGGACCGGGGCGTCGACGACCGCCGCGTAGGCGTAGTCGACGACGGGGGTGAGGCGCGGGTGACGCATCAGTGTGACGGGGCTGCTCATCTGGACTCCCGAGGTCGCGACCGAACGTTCGCGCCCATCGTTGGCGCCTCCCGAATGACCGTCAATCGATTTACCAGCGGATTTCCCGCCACTGCGGGGCCCGTGCGTCCACGGTTCACCGCTGCGGGTGATGGCGGGTCAACTCGGCGAAGCGGAATCCTGGTCTGGTCCGGGGCGTCGCGCATCCGCCGCCCGATCGGCCGACGAGAGCAGGGAGTCAGCGATGGAACCCCGAGCACCCGAGGAGCCCGGTTCGCCCGCGGGGGCACCACGACCCGACCGCGACCGCGAGGAGCCCGCCGGCGTCGGCCGGCGCCGCGTGCTGGGCCTGGCCCTGGGCGCCGGCCTCGTCCCGGCGCTCGCGACGGAGGCGGCGGCCCAACCCGGCCGTACGCCCCGCGTGGAAGCGCCCCGCGACGCCGCCGCGCTGGGCCGCAGGGTCGCCGAGGTGGCCGCCGCCCAGATCGGCGTGCCCTATGCCTGGGGCGGCGGCGACCGCCAGCGCGCGAGCCTCGGCTTCTGCCACGACGAGAACGGCTACCACGACGGCAAGTGCCTCGGGGAGAGCACGGTCGCTTTCGACTGCAGCGGCCTGTCGCAGTACTGCTGGTTCCGGGCCAGCGACGGCACGGTCGAGCTGGGGCACTACACCGTCGCCCAGTTCCACCGCAGCGCCCCGGTGGAGCGCGCCGACCTCGCCCCGGGGGACCTGCTGTTCTTCTCCCGCCCCGACGCACCGCTGCACCACGTCGGGATCCACGCGGGCGGCGGCGCGATGATCCACGCGGAACGCACCGGGACCCTGATCGCCCGGGTCGAGAACGTCCTCGACGTCCCGCGCTGGGCGGGCGAGTTCGCCGGCGCCCGCCGACCCGCCCCCCCCGCCTGCCCCGCCCGGCGCCGGGGGTCCGGGCCCCGGCCGCCGGGCGGCGCGGGCAGCCGGCCCTACAGCCCGCTGCCCGCGCCGCCCAGCCCCTCGTGGACGCGCAGCAGCAGGCCGTGCAGCGTCTGCCGCTCCGACTCGTCCAGCGGCGCCAGCACCTCGCCCTGCACCGCGCGCGCCTCGGCGTCCAGTTCCGCGAGCAGCTCCCGCCCCGCCCCGGTGACGGAGACCGTCACCCGCCGCCGGTCCGTCTGGTCCCGGGCCCGCTCGACGTACCCGGCGGCGGCCAGCTGGTCGGCGACCTTGGCCAGGTCGCTCGGGTCGACGCCTAGCCGCCGGACCAGGTCGCGCTGGGCCTGCGGGCCGAAGTCGGCGAGGGCGGCGAGCACGGCCATGTCCCAGAGCCGCAGCCCGCGTCCGGCGAGCCGCTCGGCCAGGCGGGCCCGCGCGGTGCGCCCGATCCGGGAGAGCAGGTAGCTGTCGAGGTCCCGCAGCATGGGCGGCAGGTCGGGAGCGGGAGGCGGTCCGGGGGCGGCGAGCGGTGCCGGAGCGGGGAGCGGTTCGGGGGTCATGGCGCAAGTCTAGGGTGAGTCCCTATAGTGGGTGGCGACCCACTAATCATCCCCTCGGCCCATCGATTCCTGACCCGCCGATCCCCGACCGACCACCACCGAGCCCGGGAGCTTCGACCGTGGACGCCCTGTACCCCCGCCTGCTCGTGACCGGCTTCGCCGAGTGCTTCCGCTTCTACCGCGCCGTCCTGCCACCGCTCACCGGTGCCACCCTGGTCAAGGGCACGCCCGACGGCCCGTACGCCAACTGGGACGTCGACGACCAGGCCGTCCTGGTGCTCTTCGACCGCGCCGCGATGGCCGCCACCCTCGGCACCAGCGGCCTGCCCGCCCGGCCCGCCGCCCCCGCCCAGGACGCCGCGATGCTCGCCCTCCGGGTGCCCGACGTGGACGAGGCCTTCACCCTCTGCCTGCGCCACGGCGGCACCCCGGTCGTCGGCCCGACCGACCGCCCCGAGTGGGGCCCGAACCTCCGCAGCGCCCACCTGCGGGACCCGGACGGACACCTGATCGAGCTGCAGTCGTACTGACGCCGGCGGCGCCCCGGACGGGTCGGCGCGCGGCCCGCCCGGGGCACCGGACGGGTCAGCGGTCCCGCGCCACGGTCCGGACGGCGGCGCCGAGCGCGTCGGACCGGGAGTCCGGCGCACAGGCCCGGCCGAGCAGCGGTGCGCGCCCGTCGGCGCCGGGAACGTGCCCGAGGACTGCGGCGCAGTACTGGACGTCCGGTACGGGCAGCGGGCGGTGCACGGTCGAGGCCGCCTGGGCGGCCGGGGCGCCGACGGCGCCGGCGAGGGCGAGACAGCCGGCGAGCGCCGGGGCGGCGAGACTACGCGGCATGCGCATGGGAACCTCCGGGAACGGCCCGGAGCGGTCCGGACCGGGGGACGGCGGGGACGACGGCGGCCGTGGACCCGGCCGCCCGCGCCCATTCGACGGGCGGCCACCGCCCCCGGCCGGTCCGACACACCGCGCACCGCACTAGTCGTACGTATGGCCACCAGTCATGCCCACCACGGCAGTCATGCCCACCGCTGCCGGACCACCGCCCGCCGGCGGCTCAGCGGCCCGCACCGTTCGGCCACAGCTCCGCACTGCACGCCGCCACGAGCGCGCCGATCCGGGCCCAGGCCTCCTCCGCCGGCAACGGGTCGAGCCGCCGGCCGCCCCGCAGCCGCAGGGCGACCCGCCCGTCCGCGGCCTCCCCGGCCCCGACCACCGCCTGGTACGGGGCCAGCCGTGCCGACCGGATCCGCGCACCGAGGGTGCCGTGCTCGGGGCCCGCGACCTCGGCGCGCAGCCCCAGGTCGAGGCAGCGCTGCCGGAGCCGCGCGGCCTGCGGCAGTTCGGCCTCCGAGACCGGCAGCAGCACCACCTGGGTCGGGGCCAGCCAGGCCGGGAAGGCGCCGCCGTACAGCTCGATCAGGTGGGCGACCAGCCGCTCGATGCTGCCGATCACGCTGCGGTGGACCATCACCGGGCGGTGCCTGGCGCCGTCCGGGCCGGTGTAGTGCAGGCCGAACCGCTCGGGCTGGTGGAAGTCGACCTGCACGGTGGAGAGGGTGGACTCGCGCCCGGCGCCGTCGGCGATCTGCACGTCGATCTTGGGCCCGTAGAACGCGGCCTCGCCCTCCACCGCCTCGAACGGTACGCCGGAACGCTCCAGGACGCCGGTCAGCAGCGCGGTCGCCCGTTCCCAGAGTGCCGGGTCCGCCACGTACTTGCCGCCCCCGCCGGGCAGGGAGAGCCGGTAGCGGACCGGCCGGACGCCGAGCGCCCGGTGCGCCTCGCGGATCAGCTCCAACGCCGCGACGGCCTCGTCGGCGGCCTGCTCCGGGGTGCAGAAGACGTGCGCGTCGTTCAGCCGGATCGCCCGAACCCTGCTCAGCCCGCCCAGCACCCCGGACAGCTCGGCCCGGTACATGTCTCCCAACTCTGCTATCCGCAGCGGGAGTTCACGGTAGCTGTGCGGGCGGGAACGGAAGATCAGCGCGTGGTGCGGGCAGAGGCTCGGCCGCAGCACCACCTGCTCCGACCCCAGCTCCATCGGCGGGAACATGTCCTCCCGGTAGTGCGCCCAGTGGCCGGAGATCTCGTACAACTCGCGTTTCCCGAGCGCCGGCGAGTAGACGTGCCTGTAGCCGGCCCGCCGCTCGCGCCCGCGGATGAACTCCTCCAGGGTGTGCCGGATCGCGGCGCCGTCGGGCAGCCAGTACGGCAGGCCGGACCCCATCAACGGGTCGGTGTCGAACAGGTCGAGCTCGCGGCCGAGCTTGCGGTGGTCGTTCACGGGTGGTCTCCCTCCACTCGGTCGGGGCGGGCGAGTGTGCCGGGAACGGCGAAGCCCCGGGGCACTCGGCCCCGGGGCTTCGGACTAGGTCAGCAGTCAGCGCGCCGGGACTCTCTCCGGCGTCGTCGTGGCGAGTGCAGCGCGCTTCATGCGATCCACGGTAACAGGCCCCGGCCGCAGCGGTGATCCGTTTTCCCCGCAGGCCGCCGGACCGCCCGGCTCAGTGCAGCAGCACGCAGCCGCGCGCGCCGAGCGCCGCGCGCAGCTCCGGCGACGGCCGCACGTCGTTCCACCGCAGGTCCAGCTTCTCCAGCGCGGGCAGTTCGGCCAGCCAGTCGGGCAGTTCGGTGATCCGGTTGCCGCGCAGGTCGAGCCGGCGCAGCAGCGGCAGCCCGGCCAGAGCCGGCGGGACCTCGGTGAAGGCGTTCTCCCGCAGCTCGAGCTCCCGCAGCTCACCGAGCCCGGCGAAGGTGCCCGGCAGCTCGCTCAACGCGTTGTCGCGCAACCAGAGTTCGCGCAGCGCGGGCAGGCCGCCGAGGCGTGCGGGCAGGGTGGTCAGCCGGTTCTGCTGGGCACGCAGCTCGACCAGGGAGACCATGTCACCGATGGTGGAGGGGAGTTCGGCCAGCCGGTTCTCCCCCACGTTGAGGTAGCGCAACGCGGTGAGCCGGCCGAGGGCCTCGGGGAGCGCGGTCAGCTCGTTGTCGTGCAGGTAGAGGAAGTCCCGCAGACCGGTGAGCCCGCCCAGTTCGGCGGGCACCGCGGCGAGCCGGTTGTGCCCGAGGTCGAGTGTCCGCAGCCGCTGCAACCTCCCGATCCCGGGCGGCAGTTCGGTCAGGCCGGTGTCGGCGAGGATGAGCACCGTCAGCTCGGTCCGGTCCCACACCCCGGCGGGCACCTCGTCGAGCGGCTGCCGCCAGAGGTTGAGCGTCGTGTCCGTCACGTCGGCCATTCTCCCTCCCCCGCTGCGCTCCGCCGACCGGGGCGAGGCGGCACCGGCCCGGAGCCGGCCGCTCGGCGACACCGCCCGGTCAGCGGACGATCAGCGGACGGCACCCGCCCGGCCCGGTTCGGGCGCGGCCACCGGCACGGCCCGGCGACGGCGGGCCGCGCGGCCTCGGAGCACCACCGCGTGGCCGACGGCGAGACCGAGCAGCAGCGTCACGACGGCCGGCCAGTAGGACCGGGGCTCCAGCGGCAGCGCGGCGGTGTCCGCCCGGGTGCCGATCACCGCCACCGGCAGCAGGCTCACCGCGCCCAGCGGCGCCCACCACGGGTACCGGCCGCGCGGGGCGCGCCGGACGGCGACGCACCAGAGCCCGAACAGCGCGGTCCCGGCGGCCGCGAAGACCAGCCCCGCCTCGGCCTGGGCGACCGCCCGGTGCGGGGAGTCGACGGTCGGGACGCTGGTGGCGCCGGAGGCGAGCTCGGTGACGGTGGACCCGTCGAGCGCGGTGGTCACCCGCACCTCGTCGCCGGTGTGCAGGCCCCGCAGGCCCTCCGGCAGCTCACCGAGGCGGAGTACCTCGCCCGCGCCGTCCCAGTCCCGGCCCACCGTCACGGCCGTGGTGGAGGAGCCGTCCGCGGCCGGCTCGATCGCGCGCACCACCCGTACCTCCACCGCCAGGCAGCGCCCCGCCGCATCGGCGGGGCGCGCCACCGTGCAGCGCGGCGCGGCGTCGTAGCGGTGGGCGTCGTCCAGCCCGTGGAGCAGCCGGACGACGCCGAACGGCAGCATCACCAGCGCGCAGACCAGCAGCGCGACGCCCGGCAGCACGCCGCGCAACCGGCGGCGCAGCGGCTCGCGCGGCGGCGGGCCGAGCCGGAACGACGGGTCGACGTGCCGCTCCCAACTCGCCCTGAGCCGGGCGAGGTCGGCGTCGAACCCGGGCCGCGGGTAGAGGGTGCTCTCCTGGAGGCCCGGCAGGGTCCGGCGGCGGCCGTCCACCAGGGTGATCCGGACCGAGGTCATCTCGCCCCCGCCACCGCTCTGGTGGCGCACCGCTATCCAGCGGACCTCCCCCCAGGGGTAGCCGTGCACCCGGCCCAGCCCCCGGTAGATCCTGATGCCGTCCTCCCCGGCCTCCGTCCAGCACCGCTTCAGCAGCAGGACCGACGCCGGGATCACCACCGCGAGCGCGGCGGCCGTCCACCCCAGCCCCTCCGCGCCGTTGCGCATCGTCGCGATCACGGTCTGCACGCCGATCAGACCCGCCGGCAGCCACAGCCGGCGCCACGCGAACGTGAGGTCCCCACCCCGGAAGCGAACGTCATCCACCGCGGCAGCGTACGCCCGGGCGCGGTCCGACACGAGGGGGGTGCCCGGTCCGGCACGAGGGGGGGTACCCGGACCTGCCCGGCGGGGCGGGCGGTCAGTGCGCGGCGGCCGCCACCACCGCCGCGACGAAGGCGGGCACGGCGGGGTCGGCCGCGCCCTCCCGCCAGGCGAGCACCACGCGGCTCGGCGGGTAGTCGGCCAGCGGCACGTAGGCCACGCCCTCGGTGACGTGGCGGTGGGTCGCTCCGGCCGGCAGGATGCCGACCGCGCCCTGCCAGACGACGGCGTGCAGGCACTCCGCCACCGAGCGCACCACCGGACCGGACGGTTCCCGGTCCGCCGCCGAGCCGGGCCCCGGCAGCGGGCCCGCCGCCGCTCCGAGCCAGTAGCCGCGCCAGTCCGGGTCGGCGGTCTCGGGCAGCCGGATCCAGGGCCGCGCCCGCAGCGAGCCCACCCGCAACTCGGCGTGCTCCGCCAGGGGATCGCCCGCGGGTACGGCGGCGACCAGGGGCTCCTCCCCCAGCGGCTGGAGCGAGAGGTCCGCGGTGTCGAACGGGAGCCTGGTCAGGGCGATGTCGACGCGGCCGGCCCGCAGTCCGGCGGTCGGGTCGCTGAGCTCCGACTCGCATAGCCGCACCTCCGCCTCGGGGTGCGTGCGGCGGAAGTGCTCGGCCGCCCGCGGGCCGAGTTCCAGTCCGGCGCCGGCGACCGTGCCCACCCTGAGCGTGCGCCGCCGGCCGGTCCGGCTCACCCGCTCCCGGGTGCGGTCGGCCGCCGCCAGCAGCTCGCGGGCCTCGGCCAGCAGCACGGCACCGGCCTCGGTGAGGAGCACGCCCTGCGCGGAACGCTCCAGCAGCCGGCAGTCCAGCTCCCGCTCCAGTTCGCGGATGCGCTGGCTGAGCGGCGGCTGGGACATGTGCAGCCGGGCGGCCGCCCGGCCGAAGTGCCGTTCCTCGGCCACGGCGACGAAGTAGCGCAGGCGGCGGAGGTCCATGCCGTACACCGTATCGGAGCCGTCCGACTCGTCACGGAGCGGTCCGGCCCGCATCGGTCGGCCCGGCTGGTATCGGATCGGTCCGGGCGGTATCGGATCGGTCCGGGCGGTATCGAAACGGTCTTGGACGGGGCGCCGGGCCCGCTGCTGAGCTGGTCCCGTACGGCGGGAGCAGGTCCCGCCCGGTTCTCAGAGGTGACCCGCATGGAACCCGTCAGCCACTCGCACGACCACGGCTACCAGGACCCGTCCGACCTCCAGCGGGCCCGCCAGGTCGGCCGGTTGGCCCCCGCGGAGTTCGCCGCCTGGCAGTCCTTCCAGGGCGCCGTCGACCGCACGGACGGTGCCGTGCCGCGCCGGTACCGCGAGCTCGTCGCGATCGCCGTGGCGTTGACCACCCAGTGCTCGTACTGCCTCGACGTCCACACCGGCCAGGCCCTGAGGCACGGCGTCACCGCCGAGGAGCTGGCCGAGGTCGTCTTCGTCGCCGGGGCCGTCCGCGCCGGCGGATCGCTGGCCCACGGACTGCAGGCGATGAAGCTCTACGACCGGCACGCGACCGCCGCCGGGCAGTCGACCGGGTCGGTGCACTGACACCTCCTGCCGCACGCGGCGGCACCGGCGCACGGGGCCGCCGCGGTGGTGCTGCTGGAGGTGTCGTTGCGGTGGTGGTGGTAAGGGTGCCGCCGCGGTGGTGGCGGCAGAGGCGCCCCGGCTGAACCGCAACCACCGCCCCGGCCAACGGCGGTGACGAGTTGTGAATGGATCTGGCGCTTCCTTTCACTGTTCCGATACGTTCTGGATCACTCAGCGGTCAGCAGCCCTCCGGGAGTCGTCATCAGCGCCCAGTCCGCCCCCGCACCCCTCACCCTCCCCGCACTGCTGGACCACCGGGCCGCGCTGCACCCCGACCGGACGGCACTGCTGGTACCGGGCGGTGGCAGCCTGACCTACCGGACGTGGCGCGAGCGGGCGGTGCGGGCCGCCCACGGGCTGGCCCGGGCCGGGGTCCGCCCCGGCGACCGCGTGGCGCTGCTGTTCACCAACCGGGAGTGGGACGCGTACGCCGTGGCGTTCCTGGCCGCGCACTACGCCGGCGGGGCCGGGCTGGTGATCCGGGAGGACCTGCCGCCCGAGGACGTCGACCGGCTCATCGAGGCCGCCGGGGCCCGGCTGGCGATCGCCGGAGGCGGGCCGCACACCTCCCTGCCCACCCTCCGCCTGGACGAACTGGATGAACCGGACGAAGGAACCGGACCGAACGACCCCGGCGCCCTGGACGGCCCCGGCCACCCGGGCGGCCCCGAGGGCCGGGCCGGCGACGCGCCCGCGGCCGAACCCCCGCACCGGGCCGCCCCCGGCGACCTCGCCCAGATCATCGGGACCTCCGGCACCACCGGCGCCCCCAAGGGCGTCCGCGCCGCTCACGCCAGCCTCACCGCCGGGCTGGTCCTCGCCCCCCGCCCCCGCCCGTACGCGCACTCCCGGTACGCCGTGCACGCCTTCCCGATCGGGACCAACGCCGCCCAGGTCGTGCTGGTCAACGCGCTGACCGCGCAGCCCGCCACGATCTGCCTGCCGCGCTTCGACGCGGAGGAGTTCGGGCGGGTGGTGGAGGAGTTCGGCGCGGGCACCGTCTTCCTGGTGCCGTCCATGGCGGTCGAGCTGCTCAACTCCGGGGTCGCCGACCGGCGGGACCTCTCCGGCGTCCTGCTGGTCAGCTCCTCGGCCGCCGCGCTCCCGCCCGCCGTCGCCGCCGGGCTCTGCGCCGCCCTCCCGAAGGCGACCGTCGTCAACACCTACACCTCCGCCGAGGCCTCCCCCGCCCAGGTCTCCGCGATCGTCGACCCGGCCCGCCCCGGGTCGGTCGGCCGCCCGACCGACCCGGCCGCCCTGCGGATCCTCGACGAGACCGGACGGCCCGTCGCCCCCGGCGGCACCGGCGAGATCTGGCTGCGCCAGCCCGGCCCGCCGCGCGGGTACGTCGGAGCCGGATCGGCGGACGTGTTCCGGGACGGCTGGGTGCGGATGGGCGACCTCGGCCGACTCGACGGGGACGGCCACCTCCACCTGGTCGACCGCGAGAGCGACGTCGTCAAGTCCGGCGCCCTGAAGGTCTCGACGCTGCGCATCGAGGCCGTGCTGCACGAGCACCCGCGGGTCGCCGACGCCGCCGCGCTCGGGCTGCCGCACCCGGTGATGGGTCAGGTGCCGGTCGCCGCGGTGGTCCCCGCGCCCGGCGGGATCGACCTCGACGAGCTGCGGCTCTTCCTCGGCACCCGGCTGGCCCGGCCCGAACTGCCGGTGCGCGTCCTGCTGACGGACGCCCTGCCCCGCAACCCCAGCGGCAAGGTCGTCAAGCACCGCCTGCGGGCGCGCTTCGAAGAGCCCGCGACCGCCTCGGGCGGCACCGCGCCGGCCACGGCACGGGAGCTCGCGCTGGCGGGCCTGTGGCGCAGCGTGCTGGGGCGGCCGGTCCGGGCCGTGGAGGAGGAGTTCTTCGCCCTCGGCGGGGATTCCTTCCGGGCCGTCCAGCTGGCCGCCGCGATCACCGCCGAGTTCGGGGTCGCGGCGGGGACGGCCCTGGTCTTCGAACGGCCCTCGCTACGGGCCCAGGCCGCCTGGCTGGAGCAGGCGGCGACGGCCCCCACCCCGCACGTCACCGCGGCGCCCGACCCCACCGCACCCGCCGGCGGTGCTCCGGCCGCGGCCGGGGTGCCGGCCTTCCTGCGGGCGCTGCGCGCCCAGCCGCACGCGCTGCCCCTCACCTCGCAGCAGGAGAACTTCCTGCGCTGGATGGCCGAGGCCCCCGGCCGCCAGGTCGGTTCGGTGGCGGTGATGTTCCGGGTGATGGCGGAGCTGCGGACCGACGCGCTGGCCGAGGCCCTGTACGAGGTGGTCCGCCGCCACCCCGCGCTGCGCACCCGCTTCCTCCCGGTGCCCGGGAGCGGCCCGGACACCCCGCCCGGCCTCCACCGGACGGTGCTCGACGACGAACCGGCCGCCGACGTGGTGCTGGTGGACGCCCCCGGCCTCGACGACGCCGAGGTGTCGGCCCGGCTGGTCGCCGAACGGGACCGCCCGACGGACCACACGGCCGGGCCGACGACCCGGCTGGCCGTGGTGAGCCGCGGGCCGGAGGACCACGTCGTCCTGCTGGCCGTCCACCACCTCGTCGCCGACGGCTGGTCGCTCGGCGTCCTGCTGCGCGACCTGGGGGTGTGCTACTCGGCGCTGCGCAACGGCCGCCCGGCCCCGGCGGCGCGCCCCGGGCCGGCCTACCGCGAGCTGGTGGAGTGGTCGAACGCGCACTGGCCGGCCAACCGGGCGCACTTCGCGGCCACGCTCGCGGGCGCGCCCGCCGCGGTCGAACCCTTCCCGGGGCGGCGGCACACCGAGGTGGTGCTGAGCGCCGCCCGGGCGTTCACCGTGCCGCCCGCCCGGGCGGCGGCCCTGCGGGCCCGGGCGGCGGAGCTGGGGGCCACGCCGTTCCTCGCGGTGGCCGCGGTGTGGAGCGGGCTGCTGGCCGAACGCAGCGGGCAGCGGGACCTCGTGCTGATGACGCCGGTACCGGGCCGGACCAGGCCGGAGGCGGAACGGGCGGTCGGCTGCTTCGTGCAGTCGCTGCTGCTGCGGGTGGACGCCTCCGGCTCGCCCGGGTTCGCCGAGCTGCTCGACCGGGTGCGGGCCGCCGCCACCGCCGCGCTGGACCACCAGCTCTACCCCTTCGCGGAGTTCAGCCCGCTGGTCCCGTTCGCGGCCTGGCTGCGGTACGAGAGCTGGAGCGCCCCGGCACAGCTGCCCGGGGTGGCCTGCGCCGCGTGGGAGCTACCGCGCAACGCCACCGTGCCCTACCCGCTCCCCGGCGGCGACCGGCACGTCCCGGAGCTCGCCGTCACCGAGCAGCCGGACGGCGGGCTGCGCTGCTGGCTGCGCTACAACGAGCACGCCTTTCCGGCCGGTGCGGTGGACGCGCTGGCCGCGGACCTCGCCGCCGCACTGGCCGCGGCGGCGGGGGCCTGACCGCCGGGGCCGCCCTGCGGCCGGGCGCTGCAGCCGGCCGGTGAGCCGCTGAACCGGCCACCCGAGCAGCGGGGGTCCCGCGGTGTGACGGACCCGCCCGAGCACCTGCGGCCCGACCGAGTGACCCGCATCACATCCCGCTCCTGTCAGCAACCGGGGCGCCGTCTCGTCCAAGGGGCACGCGAACGAGACAGGAGTAACGCCATGAAGCACCGCATCGTCGTACTCGGCGCCGGATACGCCGGGGCCTTCACCGCCGGGAACCTGGCCCGCCGGCTCTCCCCCGCCGACACCGAGGTGACCGTCGTCAACGCCGTGCCCGACTTCGTCGAGCGGATGCGACTCCACCAGCTCGCGGCCGGCCGGGACCTCGCGTCCCTCACGCTCGCCGACGTCTTCGCGGGCACCGGGGTGCGCCTGCGCCTGGCGCTCGTCACCGGCGTCGACCCCGAGCGCAGGACCGTCGCCCTGACCGGCGAGGACGGCGACGGCGAGCTGGAGTACGACACGCTCCTCTACGCGCTCGGCAGCTCCGCGGCCGACCACGGTGTCCCCGGCGTGACCGAGTACGCCTGTGACGTGACCGGCCGGGCCTCGGCGCTGCGTCTGCGCGAGCGCCTGGCCGCCCTCGGTGAGGGCGGCACCGTGCTGGTGGTCGGTGAGGGGCTGACCGGCATCGAGACCGCCACGGAGCTGGCCGAGTGCCGGCCCGACCTCTCCGTCGCGCTCGCCGCCCGCGGCGAGCCGGGCGCCTGGCTCTCCCCGAGGGCCCGCCGTCACCTGTACCGGGCCTTCGACCGGCTCGGCGTCACCGTCCACGAGCACACCGGCGTCGTGGCCGTCGAGCCGACACGGGTGATCGCCTCCGACGGCAGGTCCGCTCCCGCCGACGTGACCGTGTGGTCGGCCGGGTTCGCCGTTCACCCCATCGCAGCCGCCGGCGGCCTGGAGGTCGCCGAAACCGGCCAGATCGTCGTCGACCGCACCATGCGCTCGATCTCGCACCCGGACGTCTACGCCGTCGGTGACTGTGCCTACGCGATCGGCGCGAACGGGCGGCCTCTGCCGATGTCCTGCGCCTCGGCCGGCTTCACCACCATGCAGGCGACCGCCGCGATCATCGCGCGCCTGACGGGCCGCCGGGTCCCGACCACCGGGCTGAAGTACTACGGGAACCACATCAGCCTCGGGCAGCGGGACGCGATCTTCCAGATGGTGGACGGGGACGTCCGGTCGAGGTCCTGGTACCTGGGCGGCCGGGCCGCCGCCCGGCTCAAGTCGGGCGTGCTCACGGGGGCCGGGTGGGGCATCGTCCACCCGACCTTCGGCATGCCGAAGCGCAAGCTCCGCCTGGCCGCCGAGCCTGGCCGGACCGCTGCGGGGACCGCCGCATAGGCTGCCCCGCATGGACAGCGCAGCCATCGATCGGTTCGAGGCCGGCCGGGGCCGGCTGGCCTCGCTCGCGTACCGCCTGCTCGGCTCGGCCGCCGACGCCGAGGACGCCGTGCAGGACGCGTTCCTCCGCTGGCAGGCCGCGGACCGGGACCGCATCGACGTGCCGGAGGCGTGGTTGACCAAGGTCGTCACCAACCTCTGCCTCGACCGGCTCCGCTCGGCGCAGGCGCGCCACGAGCGAGCGGCCGGAGACTGGCTGCCCGAACCACTCCTCGAGGGCGATCCGATGCTCGGCCCCGCCGATACCTTCGAGCAGCGGGAATCGGTGTCCTTGGCCGTGCTGACCCTCATGGAGCGCCTCTCGCCGGTCGAGCGGGCCGCCTACGTCCTGCGCGAGGCCTTCTCCTACTCCCACGCCGAGATCGCCGGGATCCTCGACATCACCGAGTCCGCGAGCCAGCAGCACGTCCACCGGGCCCGCCGCAGGGTATCCGCCGAGCGCCGCGGCGGTGGCGAGGTGGACTCCGCGTCCGCGCGCCGGGTCGTCGAGGAGTTCCTCGCCGCCGCGGTGTCGGGGCGCACCGAACGGCTCGTGGCGCTGCTCACCGCCGACGCCACCGCGGTCTCGGACGGCGCCGGACTGGCCAGGCGGCTCCTGCGGTACACGACGCGCGAGCGCATCGCCTCCTTCGTTCGGGCCGGCTTCAAGGCCACGCCGGCGAAGCGGCGGCTGGCCGGCGGCTCGCCCGCGATGCACATCGCGCTGGTCAACGGATCCCCGGCGGTCCTCGCCGTGGTCGACGACCGGGTCGTGGGCGCCGTCGCGTTCGACGTCAGCGGCGGCAAGGTCGCGTCGCTGCGCGGCATCGCCGCCGCGGGTCGGATCGCGCGCCTCGACGAGGCTTGGCGACAGCACGAACACGACGTGCCGGTCATCAGCGCGTGGTGACCGGAGCCACCGCGGTCCGGTGAGGTGAGCCGGAGCGGGGACGGCACTCCTCCGGCCCTGCACGCGGACGGTTCGGCCTCGGCGGCGACGAACCGCCCTGACCGAGCGGGGCCCGTGACGGCGCTCCCGACAGCGCCGCCTCCCCCGCCCCGGCCCCCCGCTCCGGCCAGGTGGAGCGCCCGGTCACACGCCCCGGGGGTCCGGTCGACGAGGGCCGTCCGGGCTTCCGGGCGCCAGCACCCCCGGAAGCCCCCCGACCGGCGGGGCCGGCCGGGAGCTCACCCGCCGAGCCGGTCGGCGGCCTCGTCCTCGCTCAGGGCGTCGATCTCGGCGATCAGCCGCGCCTCGATCCGCGCCGCCAGCGTCGCCGCCGTACCGCTCTCGAACACCTCGCGGATGGGCACGTCCAGGCCCAGGCCCGCCCGGATCCGCGCGGCGACCCGGGTGACCAGCAGGGAGTCCCCGCCGAGCGCGAAGAAGTCGTCGAGCACCCCCACCCGGGGCAGGCCGAGCACCTCCTGCCAGAGCCCGGTGACGAACTGTTCGGCATCGGTGCGCGGCGCGAGGTAGCGGGGGCCGCCGTCGGGTTCGGGGTCGGGCAGCGCGGCGAGGTCGGGCTTGCCGTTCGGGGTCAGCGGCAGCCTCCCCATCACCACCACGGTGTCCGGTACGAGGTAGGCCGGCAGCCGCGCCGCCAGGTGCGCGCGCAGTCCGGCGGCGTCGGCCTCGGCGCCCGGGCGGGGGACGGCGTAGGCCAGCAGCCGCCGCCCGCCGCGCAGCGCCACCGCGGCCTGGGCGACGGCCGGGTGGGCGGCCAGGGCGGACTCGATCTCGGCGGGTTCGATCCGGTAGCCACGCAGCTTGAGCTGGCCGTCGACGCGGCCCAGGTACTCCAGCCGCCCGTCGGTGCGCCAGCGCGCGCGGTCACCGGTGCGGTACATCCGGCCCCCGGCGAACGGGTCCGGCACGAAGGCGGCGGCGGTCAGGTCGGGGCGGCCGAGGTAGCCCCGGGCCAGGCCGGCACCGCCGACGTACAGCTCGCCCTCGGCGCCGCGCGGCAGCAGCCCGCCCTGCTCGTCCAGCACGTAGAGCCGGACGCCCGGCAGCGGGCGGCCCAGCGGGGGGCGATGGAGGGCGTCGTCGGACGTGAGGTCGGTCGCGGTGACGATCACGGTGGCCTCGGTGGGGCCGTAGGTGTTGACCAGCCGCACGGTGTCGCCGTGGCGCGCGTGCCACCGGGCGACGGCGTCGGCGCCGACCTGGGAGCCGCCGAGGATCTGCAGGCGCAGCGCGGCCGGCCAGCGGGTCTGCTCGCCGAGCCCGACGAGCTCCTCCCAGTACGCCGTCGGCAGGTCCAGCACCGTGACGGTGTCGCCGTGCGGGCCGCCCAGCAGGTCGGGCAGGCTGCGGCCGCCGCCGGGGAGCAGGACGACGCACGCGCCGGAGGCGAGCGCCGGCCACAGCTCCTCCGCGTGGGTGTCGAAGCCGAGGGAGGCGAACTGGACGATCCGGTCGGCGGGCCCGAGCGCGTACCCGTCGGGGCCGGCCATCCAGGCGACCCGGGCGGAGAGCGCGGGGTGGTCGACGGCGACGGCCTTGGGGGCGCCGGTGGATCCGGAGGTGTAGAGCACGTAGGCCAGGCCGCCGGGGTCGGCGGCGGCCTCGGGCCCGTCCGGTCGGTCGCTCCCGGCCTCCGGGCCGGCCCCGCTCTCCGGGCCGGTCCCGCTCTCCGCCCCGTCGAGGACCAGCACCGCGTCGGCCTCGCGCAGCATCAGCCGGCGGCGCTCCTCGGGGTGCGCCGGGTCGAGCGGCAGGTACGCGGCGCCGGCCTTCCAGACCGCCGTCAGGGCGACGACCAGGTCGAAGGAGGGCGGGATCGAGACCGCGACCACCCGGCCGGCCACCGGCCCCAACCGCCGGGCCAGGTCGGTGGAGCGCCGGTCGAGTTCGCGATAGCTCAGGGCCTGGCCGTCGCACTCCAGCGCGGGCGCGTCCGGGCGGGCCGCGGCCTGCTCGGCGAACCGCTCCAGCACCGTCCGCACACCGGCACCCGCCGGCCCCACCGCATCCGCCGAGCCCGCCGCGTCCGCCGGCCCCTGCCCGAGGGCCAGCAGCTCAGCGCGCTCCTGCGGCCCGACCGCCCAGTCCCCGTCCAGGGCGAGCCCCGGGTCGTCGACCACCCGGGCGAGGAGGTCGCGGCAGCGCCGGCCGAGGGCCTCCACGGTGGCCCGGTCGAGCACCTCGCGGTCGAAGCAGAAGGAGAGCGTCAGCCCGCCGTCGGGGGTGCGCCAACTGTCCAGCAGCAGATCGGTCTTGGCCTGCTCGAAGCCGGAGTCCATGCTCGCCGTGCGGACGCCGGCGGGCAGCGCGGGCGCTCCGGGGCCGGCGGCCAGGTCGTACTGGCTCTGGTGGACGAACACCGCCCGGTAGAGCGGTCCTGCGCCGGCCTCGGCGGGCAGGTCGAGGTGGGCCGCCAGGCGCTCGACGGGCAGGTCCGGGTGGCTCAGGGCGGCGAGCGTGGCCGAGCGGGTGCGGCGCAGTGCGGTGCGGAAGTCGGGCCGCCCGCCGAGCTCGGCCCGGATCACGGCCGTCCGGCTGAAGTAGCCGAGCAGTGCCTCGTGCGCGGCCTCGGTGCGGCCGGCCAGCGGCGTGCCGACCAGGAAGTCGCGGCATCCGGTCCAGCGGGCGAGCACGAACTGGTAGCCGGTGAGCAGCACCATGAACGGGGTGCAGCGCTCCTGCCGGGCCAGCCGGTCCAGCGCGGTCGTCTCCTCGGCGCCGAGGTGGACGGTGGTGAACCCGGCGGGCCGGGTCGGCCGGGCGGGCCTCGGGCGGTCGAGCGGCAGCCGCAGCACCCCGGTGCCGGCCAGCTTGCCGGCCCAGTGGCGGAACGCCTCCTCGCCGGCCCCGGCGGCCGTCCTGGCCTGTTCGGCCCTGGCGAAGTCGCCGTATTGGAAGGGGAGTTCGGGAAGGTCCGCGGGTGCCTCGCCGATCGCCTCGCGGTAGAGGGCGAGCAGTTCGCGCCACATCGTCCGGAACGACCAGCCGTCCGAGACGATGTGGTGGAGGACGATGCAGAGCGCGTGCTCCCGCTCGCCCGCACTGACCAGCGCGGCCCGCAGCGGGGGCCGCACGGCGAGGTCGAAGGGCGCGTTGACGTAGCGGCGGCAGGCATCGGTGAACGCGGACTCGTCGGCGCCGTCCGGCAGTCGGACCCGGGCCAGCTCGATCCCGGCCGGGGGCTCGACCAGCTGGACGGGCTCGTCGCCGTCCAGTGCGAAGCGGGTGCGCAGCACCTCGTGCCGGACGGTCAGCCGGTGCAGCGCGGTGCGCAGGGCCTCCGGGTCGATCGGGCCGGTCCAGCGCCGGTTGAGGTACATGTTGAACCCGGCGTCCTCCGGGTGGAGTTGCTGGAGGAACCAGAGCCGGCGCTGTTCGGCGGTCAGCGGGTGGGTGGCGGTGGTCACCGGAGGGTCACCTCGGTCTCGGAGCGGTGCGGGCTGGTGGGTGCGGGGGCGGCCCGGCCCTGCAGGGCCTGCAGGCCGACCAGGTCGTCGGGTTCCGCGTCGGGCACGTCGCGGTCGAAGTGGCGCAGCGCGGGGACGGCCAGGCAGGCGAGCACGAGGGCCGCCATGGCGAGGCCGAACAGCAGGTAGAGCAGTCCGATCCCGCGGCCCTCGCCGGTGCCGATGAGCCGCCCGACGGTCGGGGCGAGGGCGCCGTCGTGGTCCATCAGCGGTTGGAGCAGCCGGGGGCCGAACGGCGCGACCAGCGCGAACCCGACCGGCAGGGTCGACCAGGCGACCATGGTGTTCACCGCGATCACCCGGCCGTGGAAGCGCAGCGGCACCTTGGTCTGCACGATCGTCGCGTAGACGCCGTTGACCAGGGCCAGCGTGTAGGCCATGCCGAAGGCCCCGAGCGCGACCACCGGCACGGCCGGGCGCAGCCCGGTGACCAGGCAGGCCGCGGCGAGTGCCAGGGTGGCGAGCAGCACCCCGCGCAGCCGCCGGTGGCGCGGCCCGCCCCAGGCGAGCAGGGTGAGCCCGCCGAGGACGGCGCCGAGGCCGGCCGCGGTGGAGACCCAGCCGGCGGCGGCCAGCGGGGCGATGGAGAGCACCAGCGGGGTGGTGAGCAGGAACAGTGGGGAGAGGAAGACGTTCAGCGCCGCGAAGAACAGCAGCATGGCCCGGAAGTGCCGGCTGCCGAGGGCGCGTCGGAAGCCCTCGCGGATCTCGGCGGAGACGCTCTCGCGGCGGCTGGCGCCCATCAGGTCGGGGAAGCGGACGGCCAGGGTGACGCCGAGCGCGGCGGCGTAGCTCGCCACGTCCAGGGTGAGGATGCCGCCCAGCCCGATGGCGGCGAGCAGGCCGACGGCGAACAGCGGGACGAGGAACTGGGCGAGTCCGAAGGCCATCTGGACGAGGCCGTTGGCCCGGCCGAGGTAGCGTTTGGGGACGAGTTGGGGCACCGCCGCGTTCCAGGCGAGCCGTTGGAAGGTGAGCGCGGCGGAGAGCACGCCGACGAGCAGGTAGGCGTGCCAGACCTGCAGCGCCCCGGTGAGGTGGAGGATCAGCAGGACGGCCTGGGTGGCGCCGGCGGCGAGGTCCCCGTACAGCATGACGCGGCGCCGGTCGCCACGGTCGACGACGGCCCCCGCGAGCGGCGCGGCGAGGATGCCGGGGACGAGTCCGCAGGCGGCCAGCAGGCCGAACTGGGCGAGGGAGCCGGTGCGCAGGTAGATCCAGACCGGGAGCGCGAACTCGGTGAGCGCCGATCCGATCATCGACACCTGCTGCCCGGAGGCGACGGTGAGGAAGCGGCGCATGGTCGGGCGCAGCGGGGCCGCCTGCCGCCCGCCGTCCCGTCCGGTGTCCCGGGACGTGCCGGCGAGCCACCAGGTCGCCCCGGCGGTGCGCCGGTGGCGCTCCTCCCGGCCCGCGGCGATCGAGCGGTGCACGCGGGTGAGGATCTCCGCGAGTTCGGCGGCCCGGTACTTGAGGTAGAAGTGGCCGGCCTCGTCGAGGACGACGACGGCGACGGTGTCGGCGAGCCGGTGCCACTCGCGGTAGCGCTCCTGGTAGAACTCGGTCGCCGGGTCGCGCTCGCCGCAGACCGCGATGATCGGGGCCCGCAGCCGGCCGGCGGCCGCCCCGTCCGCGGCGGAACCGGCGCCTTCCCCGTCCGCGACGCCCGTTGTGCCGCCGTCCGCGGCCGGGCCCGTTCCGCCGCCGCCCTCGAAGAGCCGGGTGAAGTAGCGCTCGGCCTCCTTGGTGCCGGTGCGGCGGTTGCGCACGATCAGCCGCAGCTGCTCGGCGTCGACCTCGTCGGTGTCCAGGCCGGCCGCCGCCAGGGCGTTGATCATGCCCTGGTCGCTGCGCAGCCGGTCGACGAGGTCCGCCCACCGCTCGCCGACGGCGGCGCCGCGCCCCCGCGGGCGGGCGAACGGGAAGATGCCGCCCAGGTGGACGGCCTCGATCTCCCGGCCCGCCGCCTCGACCAGCCGGGCGATCTCCACCGCGAGGCGCACGCCCACCCCGCAGTGCCCGTAGAGCACGATCGGGCCGGGGACGTTCTCGACGATCTCGCGGGCGCAGGTCGCGGCGACCTCGTCGATGTCCATCGGGTCCTCGCCGAGTTCGTGCCCCGGGACGGCGACGGAGTAGAGCGCCCAGTCCGGCGGCAGCGCGTCGGCGAGTGGCTTGTAGATCAGGGCGCTGCCGCCCCCGTACGGGGTGCACACCAGGCTGGCGGTGGTGCGCACCCGCGGCGGGGTGAGCCGGTGGAGCAGGCCGCCGGCGCCGCGTTCGGCGGCCGGGTCGGTGACCAGGGCGGCGAGCCGGCGGACGGTGGAGTGCGTGAACAGGTCCATCACCCCGACCGGCACCGGCAGGCCGGGGAAGGCCCGGCGCAGCCGGGCGACGACCTGGGTGGCGAGCAGGGAGTGGCCGCCGAGGTCGAAGAAGTCGTCCAGCGCGCCGACCCGTTCGACGCCCAGCACCTCCGCCCAGATCCCGGCGATCAGCGTCTCGGCGCCGTCCTCCGGCTCGACGTGGCCGCCGCTCGGCGCCGGGTCGCCGGGCTCGGGCAGCGACCGGCGGTCGACCTTGCCGTGCGCCAGCAGGGGAAGCCGGTCGAGCACCACGTAGCGGGCCGGGACCATGTGGTCGGGCAGGACGGCGCCGAGCGCCGCGCGCAGCTCGGCGGCGGTCGGCGCGGGCCCGGGGCCGGGGTGCTCCAGGTAGCCGACCAGGTTCTGCCGCACGCCCTCGCCGTGGAGGGTGACCAGCGCCTGGGTGACGCCGGGCAGGGCGGTCAGCGCGGCCTCGACCTCCCCGGGCTCGACCCGGTGGCCGCGGACCTTGATCTGGTCGTCCGCGCGCCCCAGGTACTCCAGCGCGCCGTCCGGCCGCCAGCGGGCGAGGTCTCCGGTGCGGTACATCCGGCCGCCGGTGAGCGGATCCTCGACGAAGCGCTCGGCGGTCAGGTCGGGGCGGCCCAGGTAGCCGCGGGCCAGCCGGTCCCCGCCGACGTACAGCTCGCCGGTCACCCCGGGCGGCACCGGCCGGCGGGCCGCGTCCAGCACGTAGCAGCGCGCCCCGGCCAGCGGTGTGCCGATCGGGGTGTTGCCGGGGCCGGCCTCGCCCGGCAGCACCTCGTGGACGGTGACCCCGACGGTGGCCTCGGTGGGCCCGTAGTGGTTGAACACCGCGCACCGGCCGCGGCCGGCCAGGTCCGCCGCCCAGGTCCGGGACGAGGCCTCCCCGCCGAGCACCAGGGCCCGGCGCGGGAGCAGCCGCTCGGGGGCCGTGTCGGCCATCAGCGCGGCCAGGTGGGAGGGTGTCATCTTGAGGTAGTCGATGCCCTCACGCTCGATGTGCTCGGCGAGTTCGGCCCCGGCCACGCGGCGCGGCAGCAGGTGCACCCGGCCGCCGGTGGTCAGCGCCAGGTAGAGCATGGTGAGGCTGAAGTCGAACGCCAGGGACTGCGGCAGTCCGTAGCTCGCACCGGGCTCGATCCGCAGCCGTTCCCGGACGCCGGCCAGGTAGTTGAGGATCTGGCGGTGCTGCACCGCGACGCCCTTGGGCTGCCCGGTGGAGCCGGAGGTGTAGATCAGGTAGGCGAGGTCGTCCGGTCCGGAGGTCTCCTCCAACGGGCCCTCTCCGTAGGCGGGTTCGGCCCCGGCGGGTCCGGCCGCGGCGGGCTCCTCCGCGAGCTCGTCGAGGAGCAGGTCCGCGCCCTGGTGGTCGGCCAGCAGCGGCCTCAGCCGCGAGTCCGTCACCAGGACCCGGACGCCGGCGTCCGCGACCAGCCGGGCGAGCCTCGCGGGCGGCTGCTCCGGGTCCAGCGGGAGGTAGCAGCCGCCGGCCTTCAGCACGCCGACCAGGGCGACGGCGAGCTCCGGGGACTGTTCCAGGCAGATCGCGACGCGGTCGTCCGGGCCGACGCCCAGCGCACGCAGCCTGCGGGCCAGCACGGTGGCCCTGGCGTCGAGTTCGCGGTGGCTCACGGTCCGGTCGGCGCACACCAGGGCCGGCTGGTCACCTGCCTCGCGGGCGGCCGCGGCGAGCAGCGCCGTCAGCGTCCCGGGGCCGCCGGACGGCAGCTCGGGGCCCGCCGCCCAGCGTTCGAGCACGTCGTGGCGTTCCGTCGCGGTGAGCACCGGCAGTTCGTCGACGGACTGCGCCGGGTCGGCGGTGGCGGCCGCCATCAGCACCTCGAAGCGCTCGGCGAGCCGCCGGACGGTGTCGGCCTCGAAGAGGTCGGTGCGGTAGGTGATCAGCCCGTAGAGCCCGCCGTCGCGCTTCTCCCGCAGGTAGAAGGCGAGGTCGGCGTGGGTGGTGGTGGCCCGGTAGCCGAAGCCCTCGGTGGCGGGCACGGCGGTGCGCTCCCCGTAGTTCTGGAAGGCGAAGGTGGTCTGGAAGACGGCCGCGCGGCTGACGTCCCGCTCCACGTCCAGGTCCGCGACCATCTGCTCGAACGGCACCTCCTGGTGGGTGTACGCGTCGAGCGTGGTCTCCCGCACCCGGGCGAGCAGCTCGGCGAAGGACCGCCCGGGCTCCAGTCTGGCCCGGATCGGCAGCATGTTCACGAACGCGCCGACCACGCCCTCCAGTTCGCGGTGCAGCCGGCCGGCCACCGCGGAGCCGACGGCGAAGTCCCGCTGCCCGGCGTGCCGCCCCAGCAGCACCTGGAGCCCGGCCATCAGCACCATGTACGTCGACGCGCCGTGCGCGCGGGCGCACTCGGCGACGGCCCGCACCAGCTCCGGGCCCCAGTGCAGCTCCAGGGCGGCGCCCTCGAAGGTGAGCAGCGCGGGCCGCGGCCGGTCGGTGGGCAGCTCCAGTGCCGGGACGCCGGCGAGTTCGGCGCGCCAGTGCTCCCGGGAGGCGGCGAGGGCGCCGCCCGCCAGGCGCTCGCGCTGCCAGCAGGCGTAGTCGCCGAACTGGACGGGCAGGTCCGCCAGCCCGGCCGGGGTGCCGTCGGCGTGCTGGGCGTAGAGCGCGTCCAGTTCGCGGTTCAGGATGTCGATGGACCAGCCGTCGCAGACGATGTGGTGCATGGCCAGCGCGAGGACGTGGTCCTCGGCGCCGAGCCGGATCAGCCGGGCCCGGAGGAGGGGTCCGGCCGCCAGGTCGAAGGGCCGGGCGACCAGCGCGCCGACCTCCTCGGCGGCTCTTCGCTCCGGGTCCGGGCCGGCGGAGACGTCCACCGGCTCGGCGGGGAACGGGCCCGGCGGGGCGATCACGACCTCGGCGGTGCCGTGGTCGGTGGTGGGGAAGGACATCCGCAGCCCCTCGTGGCGGTTCACCAGGTCGGTGAGCGCCCGGTCCAGGGCCTGCCGGTCGAGCGGACCGCGTAACCGGCGGGCCGGAGCCAGTGCGTAGGCCGTGCCGCCCGGGCTGAACTGGTCCATGAACCAGAGCCGTTCCTGCCCGCTGGACAGCGGCGGCGGGCTGCCCGCCGGGCGGGGTCCGACCGTCCGGCTCGGCGCCGCGGCGCCCCGCAGGCGCTGGGCGAGCAGGGCGCGCTTGGTGGCGGACCAGTCGGCGGGCAGGTCCTGGGTGTCGGTCATCGGCGGTCCATTCGGGCGAGGCGGGGCGGGGTGCTGGTGACGGTCGGGTGCTGGTGACGGGCGGGTGCTGGTGACGGGCGGGTGCTGGTGACGGGCGGGTGCTGGTGACGGGCGGGTGCTGGTGACGGGTGCCGAGCCGACGGGGACGCCGCTCGGGGGTGCGGGGCCGGTGACGGGAGCGGGGGCGGTCGGACGGGCCGGCGGCCGGGAGGTCGGACGCACCCGGAGTGCGTCCGGGGCCCGGCCGCGCTCGCCGGGCCCGTCTCAGCGGCGCTCGCGGACGGCCGCCGCGATGCCGGCCGGCGTGGAGACGTCGAAGAACAGGTCGAAGTCGAGCTCCACCCCGAGCGCGGCGCGGATCCGCGCGGTGATCTGGATGATCGTCAGGGAGTGCCCGCCGAGCTCGAAGATGTCGTCGTCCGGGCCCAGTTCGGGCAGGGCGAGCACCTCCCGCCAGATCGCCAGGACGGTGGCGGCGACCTCGTCGGGCTGCTCGGCCCCGGCACCGGGGCGTGCCGCGGCAGGTGGGGCAGGCGTGGCAGGCGCTGCAGGCGGGGAGGCCGTGGCGGAGGCCACCGCGTCCGGCCGGGGCGGGGCGGGCAGCGCCCGGCGGTCCAGCTTGCCGTTCGGGGTGAGCGGCAGGCGGTCGAGGCGTAGGTACCGCCGCGGCACCATCACCGCGGGGAGGGTGCGCCGCAGGTACTCCCGCAGCTCGGCGTCGGTGACCGGCTCGGCGTCGGTGACCGGCTCAGCGCCGTCGGCCGGCCCCGCGCCGGAGGACGGGACGACGTAGCCGACGAGTTCGGGCTCGCCCGGGGTCTCCTCGTGCACGGCGACGGCCGCCTCGGCGACGGCCGGGTGCGCCAGCAGGACGGCCTCGACCTCGCCGGGTTCGACCCGGTGGCCCCTGATCTTCACCTGGGCGTCGATCCGCCCGTGGAAGGTCAGTTCACCGTCCTCCGTCCAGGCGGCGAGGTCACCGGTGCAGTACATCCGGCCGCCGGCGAACGGGTCCTCGACGAAGCGTTCGGCGGTCAGCTCGGGGCGGCCGCGGTAGCCCTGCGCGACGCCGTCACCGCCGAGGTGGAGCTCGCCGGGCACCCCGACCGGCAGCGGGCGGCCGTCCGGGTCCAGCACGTAGGCGCGGGTGTTGGCGATCGGCCGACCGATCGGCACGGTGTCCGGGGCGGTCGGGATCGCCCGCCAGGTCGACCAGACGGTCGTCTCGGTGGGCCCGTAAACGTTGGTCAACTCCTCTACAGCGGCGCGCAGTTCACGGGCCAGCGGCAGGGGGAGCGACTCGCCGCCGACCAGCGCCGTCAGCCCGGGCGGCAGCGGCCCGGCGGCGAGCAGCACCCGCCAGCCGGACGGGGTCGCCTGGACGTGGGTGACGCCCTCGCGCCGGACCAGGTCGAGCAGCCGCGGCCCGTCCGTCGCCGCGCCGTCCGGGGCCAGCACCAGCCGGCCGCCGGTGACCAGCGGTAGCAGGAGCTCCAGGCCGGAGATGTCGAAGGAGAGCGAGGTCAGCCCGAGCCACGCGTCGCGGTGCGAGGAGCCGAGCCGGTCGGCGAAGGAGGTCAGCAGGTTGACCAGCGCCCGGTGCCCGACCTCCACGCCCTTGGGCCGCCCGGTCGAGCCCGAGGTGTACAGCACGTAGGCGAGCGCGCTCGGAGAACCGGCTGCCGCGGGCGCCGGGGAGGCCGTGGGCGCGGCGCCGGCGGCGCCGAGGCGCAGCACCGCAGGGGCGGCCGCCAGGACGGCGGGGGCGGGCTCCCGGTCGGCGAGCAGCAGGGTCGCGCCGGAGTCGGCCAGCAGGTGGGCCAGCCGCTCGGCGGGGTGGCCGGGGTCGAGCGGCAGGTAGGCCGCCCCGGCGGCGTGCACGGCGAGCAGCGCGGCCGGCAGGTCCGCGCTGCGCCCCAGGTGCAGAGCGACGAGGTCGCCCGGCCCGACGCCGGCGCCGCGCAGCGCGGCCGCCAGGCCGTCGACACGGGCGAGCAGCTCCCGGTAGCTCAGCCGCACCGGTCCGGCGACCGCGACGGCACCCGCGTCCGCCGGCGGGGAGCCGGCGGGGGTGATGACGGCAGGGGCGACGACGGCGGGCGCGACGACAGCGGGCGCGTCCGGCGTCCCGGCGGCACGCTCGCGCACCAGGTCCAGCACCGTGAGGTCGCGGGGGTAGTCGCGGGCGGTGTCGTTCCACTCGGCGGTGACCAGCCGGCGCTCGGCGCGGCCCAGCAGGGCCAGGGAGCCCAGCGGCGCGTCCGGCCGCTCGGTGGCGGCCGCCAGCAGCGTGCGGTAGTGCCCGGCGACGCGTCCGGCGGCGGCCGCGGACAGCACCGCGGGCGGGTACTGGAGGGAGAGCTCCAGCCCCTCGGCGGTGTCCACGGCCTGCAGGTGCAGCGTGTTGCGGGCGGCGCCGTTGAACACCGCCCGGTCCACCCGGGCGGTGCTCCCCGGGAACACCGGGTCGGCGGCCGTGCTCCGCCGGTAGCCGAAGGACACCGGGCAGAGCCCGACCCGCGGCGTCAGACCGCCCACCGCCGCGCCGAACGGCACCGTCCGGAAGGCGTACGCGGCGCGCACCTCGGCCCGTACCGCCCGGGCGTACCCGGCGAAGTCCGACGCGGCCGTCGCCCCGGCCGGCGCGTGCACCGGCAGCTCGTTGACGAACATCCCCAGCTCACCGGCCTGCCCGGGCCCGCGGACGGAGAGCGGCACCGACACCGGGACGGCCTCGCCCCCGTAGCGCAGCAGGAGCCCGTGCAGGGCGGCGAGCAGGAACTCGAAGACGGTGACGCCGCTGCGCGCGGCAGCGTCGGCCAGCCGGGCCCGCTCCGGCGCGTCCAGCCGCCAGCCGACGGCCTCCCCCGGCCCGGCCGCGGTGACGGCGCGCGGCAGTCCGGGGAGCACCGGGTCGGTCGCGGCCGCCCAGCGCGGGCCGTACCAGTCGGCGGCGCGGCGCACCAGCTCCGGGGCGGGGTGCGGGGTCGGCACTGCGGGGGGCGGGGCCGCCGGGTGGGCAGGGCCCGCCGGGTGGGCGGCGAGGAGGTCCGGCCGACCCGGGCGGTCCGGAGTGGATGCGGGTCCGCCCAGGGCCGCGGCGTAGGCCACGGCGAGGTCGGCGACCAGGACGTCCTTGGACTCCCCGTCGAAGACGGCGTGGTGGACGACGACCAGCAGCTCCGCGCCGCCGCCCCCGCCGAGGTGGAGGGTGAACCGCGCCGGCGGGCCGGTCCGGAGGTCGATCGGCCGGGCCGCGTCCTCGGCGAGCCGCTTCGCCAGGCCCTCCGGCCCGTCCCCGGAGGCGTCGGCCACCTCCAGCAGCGGGGCCGGTCCGGGCTCCTGCAGGATCCGCCCGTCGCGCTCCACGAACACCCGGGACAAGGCGCTGTGACGCCCGGTCAGCTCTTTCACCGCCCGTCCGAGCGCGGCCGCGTCGACCCGGTCGAAGGAGATCCGGACCGGCATCAGGAACGCCCCGTGCACGGGCCCGAGCCGCTCGGTCAGCCAGACCCCCTGCTGGAAGGGCGACGCGGGCACGGCGGAGGACTCTGGCATCTGCGGCTCGATTCGACGGTCGGCGATCGGTGCGGGCACGCGACCGGGAGCCGAGGGTGTCGGCGCCGCGGGTTCGCTGGTGACGCGACCGTCTGGTGGTGTCCGGCCCGCCCCTGGCCGGCCGACCGGCCGCTCCGGCCGCGACCCTCCCGGCCCGCCCAGATCCCCCCTGCGCACAACCGAATCGGAGCCGATCTTCTCCCCCGCGGAAAGACCATGGTCCTGACCTGCCGAGAGGTTCGCAGAGAACCCACCCCCCGGTCAAGGGTTCGCGACCCCTCCCACCAGGCGTCATGTACGCGTCCAACCGCCGGGAACTCGACCACCGGCGCGCTTGTTTGAACATCCGTCACCGCACCGGCGGACTCCCCCGGGCGAGGCATCCGCCCCGCCCGGGGGCGCACGGCCACCCCGCGCCCGCGCGACTACCGCACCGGCGCCGGCCGCACGGGGTGCTTGCTCATGATGGACACCCGGTTGAAGGAGTTGATGGTGATCGCGACCCACACCGCGGCAGAGATCTCCTCGTCCGACAGCACCTCGCGCGCGGCGCGGTAGGCCTCCTCCTGGACACCCGCGTCCGCGGGGGTGGTGGTGGCCTCGGCCAGGCCGAGCACCGCGCGCTCCCGCGGCGTGAACAGCTCGGTGTCCCGCCAGGCCGGGAGCACGCCCAGCCGCTGGGCGGTCTCGCCGGCGGCCAGCGCGGCCCTGGTGTGCACGTTGAGGCAGTAGGCGCAACCGTTGATCTGGGACACCCGCAGGTTGACCAGTTCCACCACGACGCGGTCGAGTCCGGCGTCGGCGGCGACCGCCCGCGCCGCCTCGGCGGCCGCCAGCAGTGCGCGATAGGCCTGCGGGCTCTGCTTGTCGATGAACACCCGCCGGTCAGCCGAGACCGTCGTCACTTCACTCACCTGAACTCCTCCACCGGATCGCTGTCGGTTGCCACCTTGCCATGACACTATAGTTGAAGATAAAACAATCTTTCCGAACGCCGCACGGGAGGAACCCTCACCCATGAGCACCGCCGAGACCGACGCCGCCACCGCACCGCACACCACCGTGGACGTCCTGCCCGCCCGCGACGTCCCCCTCGGCGGGCCCCGCGCCATGACCGTACGCCGCACCCTGCCCCAGCGCTCCCGCACCCTCATCGGCGCCTGGTGCTTCGTCGACCACTACGGGCCGGACGACGTCGCCCGCACCGGCGGCATGGACGTCGCCCCGCACCCGCACACCGGACTGCAGACCGTCAGCTGGCTCTTCAGCGGCGAGATCGAGCACCGCGACAGCCTCGGCGTCCACGCCCTCGTCCGCCCCGGCGAGGTCAACCTCATGACCTCCGGACACGGCATCAGCCACTCCGAGGTCTCCACCCCCGCGACTGCCGTCCTCCACGGCGTCCAGCTCTGGGTGGCCCTCCCCGAGCAGCACCGGCACACCGCCCGCGACTTCCACCACCACGCCCCGCTCCCCGTCGCCCTCGACGGCGGCCGGGCCCGGGTCTTCCTCGGCACCCTCGCCGGCGACACCTCCCCCGTCCCCACCTTCACCCCGCTGCTCGGCGCCGAGCTCACCCTCGACCCGCACGCCACCGTCACCCTGGCCGTCGACCCGGCCTTCGAACACGGCCTGCTCGTCGACCAGGGCGACGTCCGCCTCGCCGACACCCCGCTCCACCCCGGAGACCTCGGCTACCTCGCCCCCGGTGCCACCGCCCTGACCCTCACCAACACCTCCGACACCCCCGCCCGCACCGTCCTCCTCGGCGGCACCCCCTTCGAGGAGGAGATCGTCATGTGGTGGAACTTCATCGGCCGATCCGGTGAGGAGATCGTACAGGCACGAAATGACTGGGAGAAGGGTGTCCGGTTCGGCGAAGTACACGGCTACGACGGCGGCCGACTGCCCGCCCCGGAGCTGCCCTCGATTCCCTTGAAGGCGCGAGGGAGGGTGCGCTGACCTGCGGAGACGCGTGTCGGTGGATTGGTAGAGACGGTCGGCCGCCGGTGCTGCGGTGGCCCGACGCCCCTGCCGGGCGGCGATGGCTGGGTCGGGTTCCGGAGGGCGGGCGAGACGGGATTCGAAGATCCGCAGAGTCTCACATGTGGGTGGGTGTGACAGCGTTTGCTCGGATGAATGCTGACCTTTTGCTGACTTTTCTGACGATGCATCAGGTCTCGGTGTCTGGCGCTCAGGCCGTCCGGTACGCCGGACGACGGTTCTGTCTCGGCCTTCCGCTCACTCCCCCTAGATGAATGATGCGAAGGGTTAGTGGTCGTAGGCGGTCAGCGAGCGCATGACGGGCTGACCAGTGTGGTCGTTGTGCCAGATTGCGCAG